>DATCYD010000219.1:0-2978 GCA_036570465.1 Anseongella sp. | reverse complement strand
AATCCAGACCTCTGATGGCCTGGTGCATATCACCTACACGTATTGGAGGGAGTCTGTAAAGCATGTAGTGCTCGACCCTTCACAGTTTTGAACGAAAAGTGTCAACGATCAAGGGGCAGCCAACCCGGCACCATTACCGGCAAACACTGTCCATTTTTCCGATGTGGCGTTGCTGGCTACTACGCAATCGATAAACGCCATTCCTCTGACACCGTCCCCGATGGTGGGAAAGTCCAGGGCCTGGCTGGAGGGGGTTACTCCGTCTATCTTGTCTATGAGGCTTAAGGCAAAATTGCGGTACAGGTTGGCAAATGCTTCCAGGTATCCTTCAGGATGTCCGCCAGGGACCCGGCAATTATGTAAGGCGTCTTCGGAAAGAAGTTCTGTATAACGGGTGCCGGAGCGAATGGTTTGCATGTACTGATCGACCCATTTAACCAGCAGGGAATTGGGTTCATGCTGGGACCACTCAATGCCACCACGTTCTCCGTAAACCCGGATTTTCAGGGCGTTTTCTTCACCGGAGGCCATCTGAGAGGCCATTAATACACCTACCGCGCCGTTTTCGAGTTTCAATAAAACATTCCCGTCATCGTCCAGGGCGTTACCATCCGAGAAACTCGTTAACTGGGCACATAACTCAATGATTCTCAGCCCGGATACATATTCTGCAAGATGTGCTGCGTGGGTTCCTATATCGGCCATACAGCCGCTTTTACCCGATCGGGCCGGATCCGTTCTCCAGGCGGCCTGAACATTTACGCCCTTATAAACCATTCTGCTTAACCAGCCTTGCGGGTATTCAACAAGTACCTTTCTTATTTTTCCTAACTCTCCTTCTTGTATCAACCGGCGGGCTTCCTTTACCATGGGATACCCCGAATAGGTGTGTGTAAGCATTAGCTGCAATCCTGTTTCCGTCAATTTCTGCTGTAATTCCAGGGCTTCATCCAGCGTGAGTGTAACAGGTTTTTCGATGACCACATTAAAACCTTTTTCAAGGGCTAGCATCGCTGGCTTAAAATGGGCGAAGTTCGGTGTCACAATGGTCACGAAATCCATTCGCTGTCCGGCAGGAAGGGCGGCTTCTTTTTCAAGCATTTCTTCATAGGTCAGATAAATCCTGTCTTCCGGCAGAAAAAGCGAACGTCCGCTTTCTTTCGCTACTGCCGGATCGATGCTGAGCGCACCGCTCACCAATTCAATCAGGCCGTCCATATTCGCTGCGATACGGTGAACCGCGCCAATAAAGGCATCCTTTCCTCCGCCAATCATCCCCATTCTCAATTTTCTTTCCATTGTATAGATTCGTTTTTTATTTCTTCGTTTCGAAGATCTCAGCCTGCCCAGGCTTTGTCTCCTTTTTTATAGGGCACGTCCCCGTCGTATCTGCCAGGCACGGCCACGTACCGAAGTCCCTGGGTCGCTCCTACTTCTGAGGTAAAATAGCCCAGCAAGGTCAGTTCCTTCATCATTCGGAAATAATGAGTGGGCTCCTCTCGTTTTTTGCTTTGCATGTACTCTTCCTGTTCCGCGTCCAAATCAATCAACAGCGCTGTTCGCTGGCCGGCATCCAGTTGCATAAACTTTTTGCCGGATTTTTTTGTGGCCGCTTCGTCGATCTTTCCAATGCCTTCAAAAAAAGCTTGCTTGTTTTGCGGAGAATAACAATCCTGGACCATCACGAGCATAAAGCTTCCAACATCTGCTTCCTTTGCACCAGGTGTTTTCGTTGGCGGCAGGATGGTATCCCCGACTTCGTTCAGAAAAGCAATGTGTTCTTTGCCGGCGACCGTGTCTTTTGCCTTTTCTCCGGGTACGCACGAGGCAAGCAGCTCGGCTCCTACTAATGTTCCTCCCAGCAGCATGGTGACTTCCCGGATGGCTTCTCTTCTGTCCATAATACGATAGTATATTTTTAAAGGATCTCCCCGATCAGAGGTTCTGCTTTTTCAGTTCAGACATCGCATGATCTACTGCGCGGGCCGTTAAGGCCATATATGTTAAAGACGGATTCTGGCAGGCGGACGATGTCATACATGCACCGTCCGTAACAAATACGTTCGGAGCGTCCCAAACCTGGTTATACTTATTTAATACGGATGTTTTGGGATCATGGCCCATGCGGGCAGTTCCCATTTCGTGGATGGACCCTCCCATGATGTAATTGCCGTCATAGGTTCTTACATTTTTAACGCCGGCAACTTCAAGCATTTCCTTCGCGTCTTCCATCATGTCCTTCCGCATATTTTTCTCATTTTCCCTGAGGGAGGCATCCATTGCCAGAACAGGGAGGCCCCATTTATCTTTTTTGGCTTTGTCCAGGTAAGTCCGGTTTTCATGGTAGGGCAAGATCTCACCCCAGGCACTGATCCCCATGGTCCAGCCTCCCGGCTCCAATAAGGCATCCTTGAACTCCCCTCCAATATTAAATTCGGCTATGTTCCGTCCCCAGCCTCTGCGGCCGGCGCCTCCCTGATAGCCAAACCCACGGATATAATCACGCTTCTCTCCGTCATCTATATTCCTGAAGCGCGGTACATAGATGCCATTGGGACGGCGTCCGTAGTAGTACCGGTCCTCGTACCCTTCGACACTGCCGCTCGCACCACAGCGAAAATGGTGATCCATGATGTTGTGACCCAGTTCGCCTGAGCTGCTGCCTAACCCGTCTGGCCATATATCTGTTGCGGAATTCATTAATATCCAGGCGCTGTTGAGCGTGGAGGCATTCAGGAAGATGATCTTCGCTTTGTACTCATACGTTTGGTTGGTTTCTGCGTCCAGCACTTCTACACCTGTTGCTGTTTTAGTGTCTTTGTCATATAATATCCTGGTAACGATTGACCAGGGCCGGAGGGTTAAATTACCGGTTTTCATGGCTGCCGGAAGGGTAGATGATTGCGTACTGAAATATGCGCCGTAATTACACCCGACTTTGCAATTATTCTGGTATTGACAACTGGATCTCCCTGGCA
>DATCYD010000218.1:0-10902 GCA_036570465.1 Anseongella sp. | reverse complement strand
CCAGGGCGCAGCAGGAAACGGCGCTGCTTAACTTCCAAAAGACCATTCTTACAGCCAGTAAGGAAGTTTCCGATGCGCTGTATGATTATCAGGCGGCAGAAAAGACGATTGAGATCAAGACCCTGGAGTTTCAGGCTTATGATACAGCCAGCAATTACTCAGAAGTATTGTTGAATAACGGGTTTGGCAATTATCTGGAAGTATTGAGGGCTCGTGAAAACGCACTCAACTCCCGGCTTGGCCTGATCAACGCAGCGTACAGCCGCCTGAATTCGGTGGTTGAATTGTATCGTGCGTTGGGAGGCGGCTGGCGGTAATCAACGGGAAACGGTCCCTGTCAAAGACTGTGATCTTTTTCCGGAGGCGGGGAATTTTTCTTAACATTGAAGATGCAAACCCCTGCAAAGAGCAATGTTTGGAAAAGTTACGCCGGCACCCTGACCCTGCTGGGAGCCATTGTGCTGGGGACACTCGCGGGGATCTTCTTCCCGCGGGTGGCCCTGGCCCTGAAGCCGCTTGGGGATATTTTCCTGAACATGATCTTTGTCAGCGTGGTTCCGCTGATTTTTTTCGCGGTAACGTCATCTGTTATTCAGCTTCACGGGAAGGAGAAGGCGGGCCGCATCCTGTTGCTTACGGGCGTTGTATTTACAGTGACGGCCCTGCTGGCGGCAATATTCGCTATCGGCGTGCTGAAGATTTTCCCATTGTCTCCCGTAGAGGCCCAAAGCGGCCTCCAGCACGAAGAAATGGCACCGGCAGATATCTCTTCCCAACTGGTCCGGGCTTTTACCGTCAATGATTTTAGCTTGCTGCTGTCCAAGCAGAATATGCTGGCCCTGATCGTATTTTCGCTCCTGACCGGTTTTGCTGTACGGATTTCCGGGGAGAAAGGGGAGGCCTTTAAAAGTTTTATCTTCTCGGGGAATGAGGTTATGAAGAATTTTCTTCGTCTCATCATGAAGATGGCCCCATTGGGGTTAGGCGCTTACTTTGCTTACCTGATTGCCAGTTTGGGGCCGCAATTGCTGCAGGCTTATGTTGAATCCACCATCGTTTATTATTCATCTGCACTGGTTTATTTCCTGGCGGGGTTTTCATTGTATGCTTTTTTTGCCGGGGGTCTCGGAGGAGTAAAAAGCTATTGGAAAAACAACCTCACTCCCTCAGTTACGGCGTTGGGTACCTGCAGCAGTATTGCTACCATGCCGGTGAACCTGGTAGCGGGAGAGAAGATGAATATTCGTCCCGCGGTGGGCAAACTGGCGATTCCGCTGGGCGCTGCCCTTCATAAGGAGGGGTCCAGCCTGGGCGCCATTATTAAGATCGCTGTTTTGTTTGCGATCCTGGACCAACCATTTAGCGGTGCGGAGACATTGATGCTGGCACTTTTTGTGGCTCTGCTAACCAGTGTGGTGGAAGGGGGGATTCCCAATGGAGGCTATATCGGAGAGGTGTTCATTATCACTGCCTATGGCTTTCCGCCGGAATTTTTGCCGGTAGTTACTGTCATTGCCACGGTGATTGACCCCATGGCCACACTGCTTAACGCGACAGGCGATACTGTCTCCACCATGATCATATCCAGAATTTACGGAAGAAATAAAGATGAAGAACTCTCTTAGCTTGCTGATTGCTGCCACCTTGCTGGCGGGGTGTCAGCAATCCCCGGAAAACAAGGAACAGCAACGCCCTGATACACCCAATGTGATACTCATTTATGCAGATGACCTGGGCTATGGAGATCTGGCCTGTTACGGAACGAGTCTGGTGACTACGCGCAACATAGATGCGCTGGCTGCCGGTGGATTACGGTTCACGCGTGCTCATGCCTCTTCGGCGAGCTGTACGCCCTCGCGTTACACCTTGCTAACGGGGGAGTATTCCTGGCGTCGTGCCGGACGGGGGATTGCCCGCGGAAACGCATCTCTGCTCATCGATACCGCTATCACAACCCTTCCTTCGGTTTTTCAGGAGGCGGGCTATGTCACCGCGGTGGTTGGGAAATGGCACCTGGGCCTGGGGCCGGAAGAGGGGCCGGACTGGAACGGAGATATCCGGCCGGGACCCCTGGAAATCGGCTTTGATTATTCTTTTCTAATCCCTGCCACCGGCGACCGTGTGCCTTGTGTGTTCGTAGAGAATCACCGGATCGTTGGCCTGGAGGAGGACGATCCCATTCAGGTTAGTTATGAAGGAAAGGTGGGCGACTGGCCCACCGGAAAAGAAAATCCGGAATTGCTGAAGATGCACCCTTCCCATGGCCATAATCAAACCATTGTAAATGGAATTAGCCGCATTGGCTATATGACGGGTGGAAAATCGGCGTTGTGGACAGATGAGGATATTGCTGATACGCTGGTGCAACGGGCCCGGACATTTATCGCCGAAAATGCTGAAGAACCGTTTTTCTTATTCTTTTCCACACATGATATCCATGTGCCCCGTGTACCTCATTCCAGGTTTGCGGGAAAAAGCGGGCTGGGCCCGCGGGGAGATGTGATCCTGCAGCTTGACTGGTGCGTTGGACAGATCATGGAACAATTGGAGGCGCTGGGTCTGGCCGAAAATACGCTGGTGATACTTACCAGCGATAACGGACCTGTCATTGACGATGGCTATAAGGATCAGGCGGTGGAACTGCTAAGCACCCATCGTCCTTCGGGATGGCTCCGGGGAGGTAAATACAGCGCTTTCGAAGCGGGTACCCGTGTGCCGTTTATTGTTCACTGGCCCGGAAAGGTGCAGCCGGGCGTGTCGGATGCGTTATTCAGCCAGGTGGACTTGCTGGCTTCCTTTGCACAGATGACAGGCGTTTCACTTGATAGCACTGCTGCTCCCGATAGTTTTGATCATCTGGACGCACTGCTGGGGGAAACCAAAGAGGGGCGTTCTCATGTAGTAGAACATGCCTTGAACGGCACCTTGTCGGTGGTCCGGGGTGACTGGAAATACATCGAGCCGCATAAGGGGCCGGCGCTGATGAAGGCTGTTCAGATCGAAACCGGGTACAAAACGGAACCGCAGCTCTTTAATGTGGTGGAAGATCAGGGGGAAAAAGAAAATCAGGCAGCGGCACAGCCGGAGAAAACAACAGAATTAGCGGCCCTTTTGCAACATATAAAGGAAAAGGGCGAAGTCAGACAGGAAAAAAGATAGGGAGATTGGGTATGTTGGAAAATAAATCTAGAACTGAAATAGGTCAGCTGGGAGAGTTTGGCCTCATTGACCACCTGACGAAGAACATCCGGTTGCATCAAAAGAGCACGGAAAAAGGCGTTGGGGACGATGCTGCCGTGGTGGACCATTCCGGAAAGAAAACGATTATCACCACTGATTTACTAACCGAAGGGATCCATTTTGATCTGTCCTACGTACCTTTAAAACACCTGGGATACAAGGCGGTGATCGTTAACCTGTCGGATGTATATGCAATGAATGCCATTCCCACCCAAATCACCGTGTCAATCGCATTTTCAAACCGGTTTTCCCTCGAGGCGATCGAGGAGCTTTACAATGGCATGTTGCTTGCCTGTGATAAATATAAGGTGGATTTGATTGGTGGCGATACTACGTCATCGCAGCATGGATTGGTGATTAGCATTCTGGCGCTGGGTGTTGCCGGCGAGGGCGAGGTGGTTTATCGTGACGGGGCCCGGGAGAATGAGTTGCTTTGTGTTTCAGGGGACCTGGGCGCGGCCTACATGGGGCTGCAGATCCTGGAGCGGGAAAAACAGGTTTACCTTGGAAATCCCCAAATGCAACCCGATCTACAGGGGAAAGACTACATTCTGGAACGTCAGCTCAAACCTGAGGCACGGGGGGATATTCGTGAATTACTGCAAACATTGAACGTGCGGCCGACTTCGATGATCGATATTTCCGACGGACTGGCCTCGGAGGTCCTTCATCTGGCAACCGGTTCCGGCCTGGGATGTAAATTGTTTGAAGAACAGATCCCGATTGACCCCATGACCTGGGAGACAGCCCGGGAATTTAAGCTGGACCCAACGGTATGCGCACTCAGCGGGGGAGAAGACTACGAATTGCTGTTTACGATTGCCCAGCAGGATTATGAAAAGATAAAGGGACAGCCCGATATTACTATAATCGGCCACATGACATCCAAAGAAGAAGGGTGCTACCTGATCTCAAAGTCGGGTCACGCTCATCCGCTTACTGCGCAGGGTTGGAATGCTTTTCCACCTTCGGCGTAGTTTCTGGTTCTTCGGTGGTGTCCAGGTAGTCGGGGTTTAGGTGGCGGGTGGTTTTTGCTCCTAATTTCCGGAGGTCTTCTACACGATTAAGAATGTTGCCGCGTCCGCTATGCAGTTTGCGAAAGGCATCGTCATAGCTTTTCTGGGTAAGGCCGAGGTGTTTCCCGACTTTTTCCAGGTCTTCCATAAAACGGGCGAATTTATCATACAGGGCACCGGCCTGTCGGGCGATCGTCTGGGTATTTCGGGTTTGTTTTTCCTGTCTCCAGGTGGCCGCTATGGTGAGCAGGGTGGCCAGCAGGGTAGAGGGGCCAACCACGACGATCTTCTGGTCCCAGGCATCGCTGAACAGCTCTGTATCGTGCTGCACGGCTGCGCTGAATCCTGATTCGATGGGCATGAACAGAATGACAAAGTCGGGGGAATCGATCCCGTGCAATCCGGCATATTCCCTGGCGCTCAGTCCGGTAATGTGATCGCGCACCGACCGGACATGTTGTTTCAGATGTTGTTCCCGCTCTTCTTCTGTCTTGCTGCCAATCATTCGTTCGTAGGCTACCAGTGAAACTTTGGCATCAATGATAATATGTTTGTTGCCTGGAAGCTGTACCACCACATCCGGTTGTCGCCGATGGCCTTCTTCGCTCTCCAGTTTTAGATTCTTTCCCTGGATGATGTAGTTTTCACCTTCCACGAGGCCGGATCGTTCCAGGATCCTATTGAGAATGACTTCTCCCCAGTTTCCTTGTTTCTTTGTGTCGCCCCGCAAGGCGCGGGTCAGGTTGCCTGTATCCTCGCTGAGTTGGCGGTTGAGCGTCATCATCTGTTCTACTGTTCCCTTTAGGACGTTTCTTTCGTCTGATTCGGCCTTATATGTTTTTTCGACCCGTTCTTCAAACGATTTTATGTTTTCACGCAAGGGATTCAAAAGAGTGTCCAGGCTGGCTTTGTTGAGCTCGGTGAATTTCCTGGATTTTTCTTCCAGCAATTTTCCTGCGATATTCTGGAACTGCAGGGTTAGTTGTTCCTGCATGTGCCCATAGGCTTCCTGTTGTTCCCGGAATTGCCGCTCCCGTTCTTGCATTTGCTGCCCGCTCTGCCGCAATTGTTGCTCCCGGACAGCAGCTGTTTCTCTCATACGGCTGAGTTCCTGATCCCGCTCCCGGGAAAGGGCCCGCTCTTCGGCCAGGTCATCCCGCAGGCGGCCTCCTTCGTTTTCCAGCATGCGACAGCGTTCGCTCAGGGCGGAATGCTCCCGGCTCAGTTCGGCTTGTTTTTCCCCCAGCGTTCCGTCCCCTTGTTTCAGCCGCCCGTACAGAAAACCGGTTAACGCACCAACGAATAACCCTGTCAGCAGATAGATCCATTCCATATCGTATTCTCCTCTGACAAATTTAGGATTATTTTGGCGTGTAAAAATCCTCTCATGCAGGAAGCACAACGGGATTTTTTGTAAATTTGATATTGCAACCTGACATTTGTGCAGGGGGTTGCCAGCAAATGCCCCTTTTTTTCAAAGGGAATGCTTATTGAAGAAGATTGAACATAAAGAAGAAAGGAAATTATCATGCATATGTTCGGAATGGGAGGAGGCCTCACGATTGAGTTTCTGTTATTGGTGCTGCTTCCGATGGCAGTAAGTATGTTTGTTAGCTGGCGGTTTAAAAGCAAGGCCAGGCACTACGCAAAACTACCCCTTACCTCGGGGTTAACCGGCAGGGAAGTCGCCGAAAAGATGCTGCACGATAGTGGCATCCACGATGTAAAGGTGATTTCGGTGAACGGGCATTTAAGTGACCATTATAATCCCCAGAATAAAACGGTGAACCTGAGTCCGGATGTGTATGCAGGAAGAAGCATTCTGGCTGCCGGGGTGGCAGCGCACGAATGTGGGCACGCGGTACAACATGCCCGGGCTTATTCCTGGCTGCAACTACGCTCATCAATGGTGCCGGTACTAAGCCTGACCAGTAACTGGGTTATGTGGGTATTGCTGGCGGGTATTCTGCTGATCGAAATCTTTCCGGCCCTCATCTGGATTGGAATTGGCATGTTTGCCTTCACCACCCTGTTCTCATTTGTGACGTTGCCCGTGGAATTTGATGCCAGCCGAAGGGCGCTTGCCTGGCTGGATACAACGGGCATCACGCGCTCAAAAGAGCATGAGGAAGCAAAAGGAGCGCTTCGCTGGGCGGCCAGTACTTATGTGGTAGCTGCGTTGGCTTCCCTGGGCACGTTATTGTACTATGTAATGATCGCCATGGGAGCCCGCCGCAATTAAGCCGAAAGGGGACTAATTCATTTTAAAGGGACAGAATAGCTGGAATTCCGGGATATTGACGTTGAACAGCCGGCCATCAATCAGGCGTTGCATCTGATAAAAGCCGCTCATGGCGCCGAATTCGGTCCTCAGATTGCAGCCTGATACGTATTCGTGGCTTTCCCCGGGCTCGATGATAGGTTGCTGGCCCACAACGCCTTCGCCTTCGACCTCGCGGCGGGTGCCGTTTGAATCAAAAATACTCCAATTGCGGCGAAGAAGTTGAATGCTGTGATCTGATAAATTGTCGATCCGGATCTGGTAGGCGAACATAAAATGTTCTCCGGCCGGATTGGAGTATTCGGGTTGATAGAGGGTTTCTACCGAGATCTTAATACCGTCTGTTATCTTGGTAACCATTACCCTTAGTTAGCGATTATTATGCCAATTCTTCTGACCATCTGTCTGTTACGGTTTCCAGTACGGACAGGATGCCGGCGGTGTCTTCCAACGTTACCAGTCGGGTGCGAAGCTCTTTGCTTCCGGGAAGGCCTTTGAAGTAATTGGCGTAGTGCCTGCGCATTTCAAGGATACCGGTGCGTTCACCCTTCCATTCGATCGATTTCATAAGATGTGTCCTGCAGGCTTCCACGCGCTCGTTCAGGGTGGGCCCGTCAAGGTGTTCGCCGGTTTTGAAGTAATGGCTGATTTCCCGGAAGATCCAGGGGTTTCCAATGGCGGCACGACCGATCATGATGCCGTCCACCTCGTATTCCATCCTCCATGCCGCCGCTTTTTCTACCGAGTCTATATCGCCGTTCCCGAAAATGGGAATACAGATCCGGGGGTTGCGCCTGACTTCCCGGATGAGTGTCCAGTCTGCCTGGCCTTTGTACATCTGGGAACGGGTGCGGCCGTGTATGCTTAGCGCCTGAATGCCTATATCCTGAAGTCGTTCAGCCACTTCGTAAACGTTCTTACTGTTATCGTCCCAGCCCAGCCGGGTTTTTACGGTCACAGGTAACGAGGTGGCTTTGACGACAGCTTTTGTCATCTCTACCATTTTATCCACATCCTGCAGCAGGCTGGCGCCGGCGCCTCTGCAGGCTACATTCTTTACCGGGCACCCGTAGTTGATGTCAATCAGATCCGGGCCGGCCGCCGCGGCGATCTCTGTGGCTTCGCGCATGTGATCGATGTCGCTGCCAAATATCTGGATCCCGATGGGGCGTTCATAGGCAAAGACATCCAGTTTTTTTCTGCTTTTGGCGGCGTCGCGGATAAGGCCTTCCGATGAAATGAATTCGGTATACATCAGGTCCGCCCCTTGTTGCTTGCACAGATACCGGAAGGGAGGGTCGCTCACGTCTTCCATGGGGGCCAGCAGCAAGGGAAAAATACCCAAGTCAATATTTCCTATCTTTACGCTCATTTCCAGTCGGGAAAGCTACAAAGTTAACAAAAATGAACCGAAAAGGATTTTTATATAATGCCGCGCCCTGGCTGCATCTTCTGTTTCTGGTGGGGTTGACCTTGTTTTGCATGGTCTTGTTTTCCGCCTTTTCGATGGCGTTGGTGCCGCTGTTGTTTGGTATTCCGTTTATGGAAATGCTGGAAAGCATGGGCGACCTTTCGGCCGGGGGCAATCCTTCTGTGCTAAAATTCCTCCAGGCTTGCCAGTCAGTAGGGATGTTTGTAGTGCCGCCGTTGATTTATTTTTGGGTGGCCGGACTGTGGGGGAGCAATCACCTGACACAAACAAAACGGAATTTAGGGGTTTTCGTGCTTATTGCGCTTGGACTGGGCTTTGTTTCTACGCCCGTCATTGAGCTGTCCTGGCAGCTGAACCAGTTTTTGGAACTGCCGCCTTTCCTGGATGGGCTGGAGGCCTGGATGAGAACGCAGGAGGAGGTGATGAAAGACCTTACCAATGTGTTTCTTAAGGCGGATGGCTGGGGCGGATTTTTCGTGAATATGCTGGTGATTGCCGTGATTCCGGCCATCGGAGAAGAGCTGATGTTCCGCGGTGCTTTGCAGAAAATACTCACTAACTGGACTCGAAATGCGCATTGGGCCATTTTTCTGACTGCTTTTGCCTTTGCGTTTATTCACTTTCAGTTTTTTGGATTTCTTCCGCGTTTCATGCTGGGAATGCTGTTTGGCTATCTCTTCTTCTGGAGCGGCAATATATGGGTGCCGATTGCCGCTCATTTCCTGAATAATGGCATGATCGTGTTGCTGCACTTTTTATTCCAGCAAAAAATAACCAATTTTGACCCTACGCAGGAGCAGGAAATTACCGTGCTGCAATACGCAATATCAGCCGTCCTGACGGTAGTCTTGCTGGGAGGATTTTACGCGCTTTCCCGGAGAAATGCGGAACAAAAACTTGATGGACAATAATTTGTGGAAACGTGCCGCTACGGGCGGAGTTTTTGTGCTGGTGCTCACAGGCAGTGTATATCTTGGGCCTTACACGTTTACCGGACTGTTTCTGGTTATTTCGCTGTTGGTGCTGGCGGAGTTCTATTCATTAGCCCAAAAAGCGGGCTACCGGCCCCGCCGTTGGCTGGGGCTGATTCTGGGTGCCCTTGTTTTTGCCTTGAATCTGGCAGTTTTTACCGGTTTTTTGAGTCCGCGGGTGCTCACGCTTCAGCTTCCGCTTATTTTGCTGCTTTTTGTGGCGGAGCTTTTTTCTAAAAAGGAGCATCCGTTCGCCAATGTATTGTTTGCTGCCGGAGGTATCTTTTACATTGTGCTGGCATTTGCTTGTTTTGTGGCGTTAGGCTTTGTTTCCGGCAGCTATGACTATCAGTTACCTCTGGGATTCCTGATCCTGTTGTGGCTTTCCGATACGGGAGCTTACCTGGCGGGAAGCGTTTTTGGACGACATCGTATGCTGGAACGAATTTCGCCGAAGAAAACCTGGGAAGGGTTTATCGGCGGCTTACTGATTTGTTGCAGCGCTGCAGCGCAACTGGCTCGCTTTTTTCCGGTGATGAATACGCTGGATTGGATTGGTCTGGCGCTGGTGGTCGTTGTTTTCGGCACTGTGGGAGACTTCGTGGAGTCCATGTTTAAGCGCAGCATTGATGTAAAAGATTCCGGAAGATTGCTTCCCGGGCACGGCGGTTTGCTCGACCGTTTTGACAGCCTTTTGCTGGCGGCGCCTTTTGCCTACGCCTTCCTGGTTTTGTTGGCTTTTTCGTAATTTAGCGGATCTAATACCATCATTATGCGTTTTCACCAAGAGGGATATTCGTCCATTGTCGTTGCCGGCCTTACGGCGCTGGGACTGCTGGCTATTGTAATCCTTCTTTTCCCGGATGCTGCAGTCGTACATTACCTGACCGCGGGTCTCGGCATTGTACTGCTGGTGGCCATTCTGCAGTTTTTCCGGCATCCTGCGCGGACAATTCCGCCGGGAGACCGCCTGGTGCTGGCGCCGGCGGATGGCAAGGTGGTGGTGATCGAAGAAGCCACCGAACCGGAATACCTGAAAGATCGCAGGATACAGCTTTCCATATTTATGTCGCCGGTGAATGTGCATGTGAACCGCTGCCCGGTGAAGGGGCATGTAAAGCATGTTCGTTACTTTCAGGGAAAGTACCTGGTAGCATGGCATCCCAAATCATCCACCGAGAATGAACGCACGACCGTTGTAATTGAACATCCTTCCGGAGCGGAGATTTTGTTCCGGCAGATCGCAGGCGCTATGGCCCGTCGTATTCGCTGGTATATCCGGGAAGGACAAGAAGTTACCGCGGGTGAAGAAATGGGGTTTATTAAGTTTGGCTCCCGGGTGGATGTTTTTCTTCCGGCGGGGACTAAGATCAACGTGACACTGGGGCAGAAGGTGAGGGGCGGAGAAACGGTCCTCGCTGAACTCTGAGGCCCATATGTGCGTTAACCGCGAGAACCTCCAGCACCAGCTGCCGCCGGAAAACGATCAAAATAAAAAACCCCGGGGTCGGGTACGACACACGGGGTTTTTCCAGAAATTTTTTGAGGCTTATCGTTTTTCCTTGATACGTGCCTTTTTCCCTGTCAGCTGACGCAGGTAATATAGTTTCGATCTGCGCACCGCCCCGCGGCTGTTTACTTCCACTTTCACAATACTGGGAGAGTTCATGGGAAAAATACGCTCCACGCCAATGCTGTTGGACACTTTCCGAACGGTAAAGGTCTTGTTCACACCAACGCTGTTCAACTGGATCACCACGCCTTGATAGACCTGGGTACGCTCCTTGTTGCCTTCTTTAATTTTATAATGGACAGAAACATTATCCCCGGCGCGAAAGGCGGGCAACTCGTTCTGCACTTCTTTATCTTCAACAAATTTTACTAAATCCATGATTACTGCTCTTTGAATCGGAGGGCAAATGTAGGGAATTTTTATGAATAGAAAAAAATTATTTAAGCATA
>DATCYD010000217.1:0-6948 GCA_036570465.1 Anseongella sp. | reverse complement strand
GGACGAGATAAAATTGATCAGGAAAGAGGAGTTCTCAATGTTCTTAATGGCAATGCCCGCTTCGGTAGGAATATTAGGTGATGTTTCAATGATCTGCATCGCCAGGTCCTTCACCGAATTCACCAGTGCGTCAAATTTTTTATCCGCTTTGGTCTTTAGTTCCCCAAAAGCAGTCACGCGGGCTTTCAGGTAAGGTTCGGTCTGCACTACTTCGCCCATTTCAAAGCGTTTCTTGCCCTGAATGATCACGGTCGTATTGCCATCAGGCATCTGCAACATCTTCAGTATGGCCGCAACCGTACCGATGGTATTCAGTTCATCCACTGAGGGATCTTCCACATTCACATTCTTCTGGGCAACAACTCCGATAATGCGATTGCTTTTATAAGCCTCACGGATCAGTTTTATGGATTTATCACGACCCACCGTAATAGGGATGATCACACCCGGGAACAATACCGTATTGCGCAACGGCAATATTGGCAGAATGTCAGGTATGGGCTCCTTATTGATCTCTTCCTCTTCGTCATTGGACATCAAAGGAAAAAATTCAGTGTCTTCTGTTATAAATAGGGAGGGAATTTCGTCAAAACTATCAAACATATTCAATCCTGAGTTACGCCACTATGGCAGTATATAGCTATACATATATACAAAAAGGATTGATTCAATAGCCATGCCAATTCCTGAACAGGCGGTAATGAAAGCAAGCAGCTGTTAAAAAGACAGGGAAGAAAATGCGTCGCCGCAGGACTTCATCCGGACGTATATCCCGGCGTGACCCATCACTGGTTGCTGGTCTCTTTTTCTTTGGTGACGATCTCGATAACACCTTCCTTGCCTTTTGCGCCGTATTTGTCGGTGGCGCTTTGGTCTTTTAGAATGTTGATTGACTTGATTTTATTGGGGGACAGTACGCGTATTTTTTCGGCAGAAACCTGGACATCATCAACAACGTAAAGTACGTCATTCTTCGGCGCTAATGTTAGTGAATTGTTCCGGAGTTTGACAGAGTGATCAACAGAAATCGTATCAACCGTGATGCTTTTGGAGCCTTTGGGCATTTTGTTGGCTTTACTAACGATGAGTACTGCGCCACCTTCTGCTTTCTTACCGAACAGGGAGGTAGCTTGTTCCCCTTTGAGTACAGAAATGCTGGCAATATCGTCAGGATGGATTCCCTTTATACTCTCTATCCGGACGCCATCGAGTAGCATTATCGGTCCTTCCTGGGTCTTGTCAAGATCTGATTTTTTGGAGTTAAACCGGATCTCTGTTATTCTTGGCGGCGGAATAGAATCGACTTCTTTTTCCTTTTTAGGAACGATTTTTGGCGGGGTAAACCGCACTTCCTTCACCTTCACTTCGTCCTTTTGGGGAACAACCTCAGGAGGTGGAGGCAAATCCGGACGATTGGATGCCTTGCCTTTGGTTTCCAGCCAGTAGAGCAGGTTTTTGCCCGGAACATAATACTGAGCCAGTTCGTTTTTAAGCCTGGCGGCATAGATAACGCCATTTTTTCGGACAATTTCAAGGGCTTCTTTACCGTTGGTAAGTTTACCATCCAGGACCACAGGATCTTCATTGCCGATATGACTAATTAAGGACATGGTCTTTGCATATCCAGTGAAGTTTCCATGCTTGTAAATTTCCTTGTTGGTTGCCCAGTCAGGGGCTTTTTCCGGCAGGGTATCGGTCGGTGCAATCAGCGGCCTGGGAAGTTTGACGATGACCGGTGGGGTGAAATCCGCTTTGGTTACGTTAAATGCCAGCGTCAGAGCGGCGACAAAGGGAATCAGCAAGAGGTATTTTACCAGGTGCAGTTCGGAAGAAGGTTTTTTATCCATCATGGTGATCCTTATTTTGAGGTGAGAAAAGTTAAAATTATTGGCCAGGGCAGAAGCGTAAGGGATGCCGCTTGCCTTGACAAGGCTGTATTGATAGGTTTTTGCGTCCGTACCGTCACGAAGTACGCGCCGGTCGGTAATGAATTCAAGGTTTTCCCGGATAGCGGTAATCATGAGCCAGGCGCCGGGGTTAAACCAATAAAAAATGCGGTTAAGCTCACCTGCCAGGATGTCGGCCGTGTGCCATTCCTTTGCATGTACTTTTTCATGTGCGATAATGGCTCGCTGTTCTTCGGCAGAATGAAGCATTGGGTTGATGTAAATGTTCCTGAAGAAGGAGAACGGGTTGATTTTATCTTTTATGATGCGCAGATCCTGTTGATTGGCATCCTGTTTCACCGACGTGAAGTGAATCCGTGCCAGGGAAACACATTGCAGTAAAAAACGAATGGCCATGACAACAACTCCCGACCAGAATACCAGGGTCAGCAGGTTCCATATCTCCAGCGGGTTTTCCCGGGCCAGACTGCCCAGGTTCGGGAGATACTGAATAATTTGCCCGCCAGGCTCTTTGCTACCCGGGAGTAATGCATTGACATCGATCAGGGGATAAACTGAAGAAAACCCGATTGCCAGCAGCAGGAAAAACCGATTCAGCGTGTAAAAGGTTAGCCTCCGGAGGCCGTAGCGATAAGCTGTGTAAAAAAAGACCAGGGCTATGTTTACCTTGATAAGGTATAGGAATAAGGGGGTCATGGCTTTATTTTTTCTTTTCGATCATCTCGATAATTTCTTTCAGTTCTTCAGAGGAGATCTTTTGATCCTTTGCGAAAAAAGTGACCAGTTCTTTGTAGGAATCTTTAAAATAATCCTGCACAAAGCCAGACATAAATGACCGCTTGTATTCTGATTCGGGCAGAGCGGGTTCGTACCAGTAGGTGTTGCCCGTCTTTCGGGAGGTGACGTATCCTTTTTTCTCCAGGTTCTTGACTGTGGAGGCCAGGGTGGTATAGGGCGGATGCGGATCCGGAAGTAATTCCAGAAAATCCTTGATCACTCCGCCGCCGGTTTGCCAGATCACCTGCATGGCTTCTTCTTCCTGTAAACTAAGCTTCTTCATGTCTGCTTGATAAGAGTCAATTACGATTTATTCGTAAATCTACGAAAGTTCCGTAATATATTCCAAATATTTTTTGATTTTTTTACGACCGGTTGTCTGGGGCAGAGGATCCAAACAAAAACATTCGTCCGACGGAAGCTGTTGATTATAGAAAATTTCGCGGATTACGTACCTTAGCAAAAATTTATTCATGGACCTGCATTCACTTCCAAAAGAGCTGCAAGATATTGCGTTGAAGGTACGGGATGGCAACCGCATTACCTTTGAAGAAGGGGTGACCTTGTATGAAAAAGGAAGCCTGGGATTCCTGGGGATGCTGGCCAACCAAATCCGGGAACGGATGCATGGCCATCACACTTACTTTAACAGGAATTTTCACGTTGAACCCACCAATCTTTGTGTATTTACTTGTAAATTTTGTTCTTATAGCCGTTTGCTGAAGCAAGAACACGAAGGCTGGGTGATGAGCCCGGAACAGATCTGGCACATTGTAGAAGGATATAACAGCCAGCCGGTAACCGAGGTGCATATTGTTGGCGGGGTACACCCAAAGCAAAATCTGGACTTTTACTGCACGCTGTTTGAAGGCATCCGGAAGATACGACCCGAACTTCATATTAAAGCGCTGACCCCTGTGGAAATGGAATATATTTTCCGCAAGGCAAAGGTTTCTTTTAAAGAAGGGCTGCGACGTTTGCAGGAAGCAGGTTTGCAGTCGATGCCCGGCGGGGGAGCTGAAATATTTGACGAAGCCATCAGGGAAGAGATCTGTGCCGATAAATGTACCAGTCAGCAATGGATTGAAATTCATCAGGCGGCGCATGAACTGGGCATGAGAACCAATGCGACCATGCTTTACGGGCATATCGAAGAATTCCGGCACCGGGTAGATCACATGGAGCGGCTGCGGCAGTTGCAGGATCAGACCGGTGGTTTCCAGGCTTTTATTCCATTAAAATTCCGGAATAAAGAAAATCAGATGGCCGATGTTCCGGAGGTTTCTGTGGTGGAAGATCTCAGGAATTATGCCGTTTCCAGGATTTACCTGGATAATTTCCCGCATATTAAAGCGTACTGGGCCATGATCGGACGTTCCACCGCGCAGCTGTCTCTCAATTTCGGGGTCAACGATATCGATGGCACCATTGACGATACCACCAGGATTTATTCCATGGCAGGGGCGGAGGAACAACACCCGGGCATGACCACGGCTGAACTGGTGGACCTGATCCGCCAGGCAGGTCGCCGTCCGGTTGAGCGGGATACCTTGTATCACATCGTCCGGGATTATGAAGAAGATCCTCTGGCCGAAAACGTAAACGTGTAACACAGCATTTTGAAAACTTTTTACATCATTCGCCACGGCGAAACCGATTATAACCGGAGGGGCATTATTCAGGGACGTGGCGTTAATACTGATCTGAATGAAACAGGGAGAATGCAGGCTCAGCGTTTTTACGAGGCTTATTCCGAGGTTCCTTTCGATAAGATATATACTTCCATGCTGAAACGTACGCATCAGACCGTACAAGACTTTATTGACCGGGGAATTCCCTGGGAACAACTTTCCGGACTGGACGAACTGGATTGGGGCAACAACGAAGGACAGGCGCCGGACCCTGATGCTATGCAGGAATTTTATAGGATTGCCGAACAATGGGTGGAAGGAAACTATGATGTGGCCATGCCTGGAGGTGAAAGCGCATTGGATGTGGCCCATCGCCAGGAAGTAGCGCTGGAGCTGATACTTTCGCACCAGGAAGAAGAAAATGTGCTGGTATGCATGCATGGTAGGGCCATGCGTATTCTCATGTGTCGTCTTACCGGCAAGGAACTGCGTGAAATGGACCTTTTCCCACATCAAAACCTTTCCTTGTACAAGGTGGCTTACGATGGGAAATCGTTTGAGATACTTGATTTTAATGATTTAGGGCATCTTTATGAGTAAAATACGTGTTTCAGCGGTGTCTTACACCAATACCAAGCCATTCGTCTATGGAATCCAGCATGATCAGGCGCTACTGGAAAAAATGGATTTTATGCTGGATATTCCCGCCGATTGCGCGCGGAAACTGAAGGAAGGCCGGGCTGATCTTGGTCTTGTTCCTGTGGCTGTACTGCCGGAGTTGCCCTATTACGAGATTGTAAGCGATTACTGCATCGGGGCAGTGGGAGAGGTAAATTCCGTATTTCTATTCAGCAGGAAACCGTTAGAAGAGATTAAAACGATCCGGACCGATGGTCACTCGCGAACATCCAATCTGCTTGCGCGCGTATTGGCTTCCCGTTACTGGAAAAGCAACGCGACTTTCGGAAACACAACGGATGCAGATGCCTTTGTGCTGATCGGTGACCGAACTTTTGGCCTGAAGGATGAATATCCATACGTGTATGATCTGGCGGCAGAATGGATTCGTTTCACCGGCCTGCCTTTTGTGTTTGCCGTTTGGGCGGCCAATAAGCCACTTGACGCTACCTTTCGGGAAGATTTTAACCAGGCGCTGCGTTACGGGGTAACCCATCGCCGGGAATTATTGAAAGAGCTCCCCCCGATTACCGGATTCAACATGGAGGAATACCTGATGAAGCACCTGAGCTTTGAGCTGGATGGGCAGAAAAGGGCAGGGCTGGACCTTTTCATGGAGCACATCGGACAGCTGGCGCGTGAAGCGGTGGGTACTTAGATTTTGTGACTGATAATTTACATGGAAGTGACATGAAAGAAATATTGCATCGCTTGTTTGAACACAAGAATCTGAACCGGGAAGAAGCCAAACGGGTGCTGGTAGAGATATCCGGCGGAAAACACAATATATCCCAGGTGGCCGCTTTTATGACGGTCTATTGCATGCGAAGCATTACAGTAGAAGAGCTCAGCGGTTTCCGGGATGCCATGCTAGAGTTATGCGTGTCGGTTGACCTGAGTGAATACGGGGGCCTTGATATCGTAGGAACAGGTGGTGATGGCAAAAATACCTTCAATATTTCCACACTTACCTCATTCGTGGTTGCCGGCGCCGGTTACAAAGTAACCAAACACGGAAATTATGGGGTCAGTTCGGTCTCCGGATCGTCGAACGTTTTGGAGAAACTGGGATATACTTTTACGAATGAGGCAGACCGTTTAAAACGGGATCTGGACCAGGCCGGCATCTGTTTTCTGCATGCACCGCTGTTTCACCCATCCATGAAGAACGTGGGGCCTATCCGCAAACAACTGGGTGTTCGTACATTTTTCAATTTGCTGGGTCCGTTGGCCAATCCGTCTTTTCCGAAGAACCAGTTTCTTGGCGTGCTGAACCTGGAGCTGGCCCGATTGTATGCCTATATCAATCAGCAGCAAGCTATTAATTATGCCATTGTCCATGCCCTGGACGGCTATGATGAAATCTCGCTGACCGGCCCGTTTAAGATCTATTCCACAACAGGAGAAGCCATCTATCAGCCGGCAGACCTGGGCCTGGGAGTAGTAAATGCCAGCTCTATTCATGGAGGAGATACCATTGATGATGCTGCTGCACTGTTCCGAAGGATCCTGGAAGGAGAGGGGACCAATGAGCAGGAAGAAGTCATTATTGCCAACGCTGCCATGGCCATTCGTCTGCTGGAAAAAGAAAAAAGCATTGAAGATTGTGTAGCCATCGCAGCGGAAAGCCTTCGTGCCGGAAAGGCCCTGGAAGTGTTAAAAAAACTGGTTGCCTGATGGCTGCAATAAAGATAAAATGGCAGCGATAAAGATAAAAATATGTGGCATGCGAGATGCGGAAAACATCGCGGATATTGCTGCTTTACGACCCGACTACATGGGCTTTGTCTTTTACCATAAATCGCCCCGTTACGTGGGTAAGGATTTCTCGCCGGTATGGACTCCGGAAATGGCGGGTATAACAAAGACTGCCGTGTTGGTGAATGAACCATTGGATTCTGCACTGGAGCTGCTGGAGCAAGGCGGTTTTGATGCCGCACAGCTGCACGGAGAAG
>DATCYD010000216.1:0-8065 GCA_036570465.1 Anseongella sp. | reverse complement strand
TCGGGTAGGAGGTGGTTCAACCATCTTGTATTTTTTGAACGGATAATGCTTAATGATGATCATTCCTTTTTCTTCATCATTGTAATGCTCCTTTACGTCGTTGAATAAAATCCTCAGATCCCGCATATGGTTATGAATCCCTGAATCACCCAGGCCCTTTACAACTCTTTTAACCGGTCTTTTAAATTGGTTTAACCGGGTGATGGTTCGCTCGCCACGCAGATAGGTTTCGTACTGCTTGAGCATCTTAGATGTAATCTCCGAGATGGGCACAAAAGAACAACTGTAGTAATCCTCCAGGCTATTGACAACTTTTCGCATATCATTTGCACTGCCATCCCGTTTTGCTTTTCTCAGTATCTTTATCTGCTGCCGGCCAAAAGAGATCACATCGATATCCTCAGGTGCAAGCTCTCCCTCCTGAAGATACTTCGCCAGCGAGGCCGCGGTGAAATACTTCAGGCGGGTTCCCAGCTGGCTTATTGTAAGTCGGTAATCGTCCAGAATTTGATTGGTCAGCTTAATAATGAGCGGATCTTTGATCGAACCATCACTCTTAAGCTGCTTTGCCGTAACGAAATGCTCGGTTGGGATGTACTTGGGCTTATTCTTATGCCAAACACGGATTTTTACATTCCAGGTCCCGTCTTTCTTAAGCTCTGACTTAAGGACCACTGCAGAAACTGTTGCCATAGTCTCAAAAACCAATAAAACAGATAAAAAAATTCTTAAGTATTCCTTAAGGTTTTTCGTCGTGTTCAGCAAAAAAGGCTGTTTAACACGCGTATGCAGCGTTTAGGTTTTCACGCTTTTTGGAAGGAAAATCACCACCGAAATCCATAAAAAAAGCCCTATACACGTCATATAGAGCTTTTTTCGGTGGTGGTACCAGCTGGAATCGAACCAGCGACACAAGGATTTTCAGTCCTTTGCTCTACCAACTGAGCTATGGTACCCTGTTGAAAGGGCTGCAAATATAGGAGATATTTTGAAGATCTGGAAATTTGAAAATGAAAATATAACCCCTACCTTCATCACATGCTTGGTCAGGTGATCTTTCTGCTAATGCTGGTTGCCGGCATTGCTTTGTTCTCCAGGAATGTGGGAAGAATACGTCGGAATATCCGCCTGGGCCGCCCTGTGGATCGTTCAGATAAAAAGAGCCTTCGGTGGAAAACAATGGCACTGGTAGCTCTTGGCCAAAGCAAAATGGTGGTCCGGCCTGTCGCCGGGATCATGCACATTCTCATATACGTGGGATTTATTTTGATCAATCTGGAGGTACTGGAAATCATCATTGATGGCGCTTTTGGCACCCATCGCATATTTGGTGCAACCGTGCCGGGATTTTACAGTGTTTTAATTGGTTCCTTTGAGTTTCTGGCCCTGGGGGTGTTACTGGCCTGCGTGATCTTCCTGGCACGGCGTAATTTGCTGAGAATCCGGCGGTTTTCTGGCGTGGAAATGAAAGCCTGGCCTAAAAGTGATGCGAACCTGATCCTTATTGCGGAAATTTTGTTGATGACCGCCTTTCTCACTATGAACGGGGCGGATTATGTCTTGCAGCTAATGGGTACGGACGGGTATATCCGGGCAGGTGCTTACCCGGTTTCATCCCACCTGATGTTGCTTTTACCAGGCACCCGGGAAGGGCTGATCGGGGTGGAACGGTTCTGCTGGTGGTTTCATATTGTTGGCATTATTATATTCCTGAATTATATTCCTTATTCTAAACATTTTCATATTTTCCTGAGCTTTCCGAATACCTGGTATGCGAAACTGGTACCAATGGGACAGTTTAAAAATATGGAATCGGTAACGCAGGAAGTAAAGGCGGCGCTGGATCCCGCTTTCACGCCTGCAATACCCCTCACTGGAGCGGTGCCGGAAAACTTTGGAGCAAAGGATATCAGGGATCTGTCCCGGGTAAACCTGATGAACGCTTATGCTTGTACCGAATGTGGTCGCTGTACGGCTGTTTGTCCTGCAAATCTCACCGGGAAACTGCTTTCTCCCCGCAAGATCATGATGGACACACGCGATCGTCTGGAGGAAGCAGGCCGGAACATCGACCGGCACGGGAAAGATCATGACGATGGAAAATCGTTGTTAGGCGATTACATCAGCACCGAAGAATTATGGGCCTGCACCACTTGCAATGCCTGTGTGGAAGCCTGCCCGGTACTGATTGATCCGCTGGAGATCATCATGGAGCTGCGGCAATACCTGGTGATGGAAGAATCGAAGGCCCCCCAGAGCTGGAACAACATGTTCAATAACACAGAGAACAATGCCGCACCATGGCAGTTCCCGCCGGCCGATCGCCTCAAATGGGCTAAACCTGATGAAACATGACAAAAACACTTGCAGAAATGAGAGCAATGGGCGAAATGCCCGAATTACTTTTCTGGGTAGGTTGCGCCGGAAGTTTTGACGAACGTGCACAGCGTATCACCCAAAGTCTGGCCCGGATACTGGATCATGTTGGCATCCGATGGGCCGTATTGGGAACGGAAGAAAATTGTACCGGCGACCCGGCAAAAAGAGCCGGAAACGAATTCCTTTTCCAGATGATGGCAATGAGCAATATCCAGGTACTCAACGGTTACGGGGTAAAGAAAATCGTCACTGCCTGCCCTCATTGCTTTAATACGCTAAAGAATGAATATCCTGGCCTGGGCGGAAGTTACGAAGTTATTCATCATACTGAACTTATCAGGCAACTGATCGTCGAAGGGAAGCTGCGACCTGCGGACGGAGAACGTTTCAACGGGAAAAAGATCACGTATCATGATCCTTGCTATCTCGGTCGTGGCAACAAAGTCTATGAAGCCCCCCGGGAAGTATTACAGGCGTTGGATGCCGATCTGACCGAGATGAAACGAAGTCGTTCAAACGGGCTATGTTGCGGCGCAGGAGGCGCCCAAATGTTTAAGGAACCCGAAAAGGGCCGTAAAGACCTCAATATCGAACGTACCGAAGAAGCCTTGGCAACAGGCGCATCGGTCGTGGCCACAGCCTGCCCCTTCTGCATGACAATGATTCGGGACGGAATGAAACAACTCGATAAGGAACAGAATGTTCGGGTATTGGATATCGCCGAAATTACTGCACAGGCAAACAGACTCTGACAAAAGAGGGCTGCCGTGGCCAAACAACTAAGCAGTTTATGGGTTATTTACACGATGCATCAGTTTTCAGACAATTCAAGAGTATGGATTTTTCAGTCCAACCGGGAACTCAGTCCTGACGAGATCAAATGGGCTTTCCCTAAGCTGCAAGGTTTTATAAGCGAGTGGCAGGCGCACGGACAAGCATTGGCCGCCAAGGTGGAGATCAGGTACAATCGGTTTATTGTCGTCATGGTGGATGAAACAAATTCGGCAGCCAGCGGATGCTCCATTGACTCCCTGCACCGATTTATGCAGGAATTGGAAAAAGCCCTGAACATTCAGCTATTCGACCGCCTCCATATTGCCTGGAAAGATCAGGAAAAGGTGGTCTCCGCTAACCGGAACACCTTCGGGGAACTGTTGAAAAGCGGCCAGATCACTTCTTCAACCATTGTTTTCAACAACCTGGTAGCCACAAAAAAAGAATTGGAAGGAAACTGGGAAGTCCCCCTCAGCCAAAGTTGGCACCAACAATTTTTTCAAATTTAGCGTGGTCGCTATGCGATAGTTCTAGTTTCATTGCTGTTGCCTCAGCAACTAAAACCCCGTAGGTTTCATATAGCGCATGACTTGTCGGGCGCGGCTGCTGACGTAGGGGCCGGGGTTGCGAACAGGGTATTCCGTGGGGTTGGGAAGGATTGTTGCAATGAGTGCGGCCTGGTATCGGGTAAGTTCAGAGGCAGGCTTATCAAAGTAATACCAGGCGGCGGCTTCTGCACCATATACGCCAATACCCATTTCGGCTACGTTAAGATACACTTCCATGATACGCTGTTTACCCCAGAATAGTTCAATCAGAATCGTAAAATAAGCTTCAAAGCCTTTTCGGATATACGATCTGCCTGGCCACAGGAATACATTTTTGGCTACTTGCTGGGTAATTGTACTCCCCCCCCGGATCCTGTCGCCTCGCTGGTTTTGCTTGTATGCGCGGCGAATGGCTTTCCAATCGAATCCGTTATGTTCCAGAAAGCGCTGATCTTCGGCAGCAATAGCTGCACTTGGCAAATACGGTGAAATGCTTTTCAGGGACCGCCAGCTTTTCTCCAGTTTCAATGGCCGGTCATCTCTGAACTGCTCATACAGGCGCTTGGTCATCAAAAATGTAACCGGAGGAGGAACAAACCGGTAAATGATCACCCAGGATACGGTAATAATTACGTACCAAAGCAATGATTTTCCAATAAAACGGAGTACACGTTTGATCATCTTCCCCACAAATATAAAAAAGACGCTTCCTTTGGAAAAGCGTCTTTCAAAATTATAGTACGTAAAATTAGTATTTGCCTTATTCTGCAACTACTTCAAACGGCACCTGTACTTTTACTTCTTTATGAAGATTGATGTTTGCAGTATAATTGCCCAGGAATTTCACATCCGAGTCGAAGGTGATCTTCCGGCGATCAACATCATATCCCAATTGCTTAACCGCCTCAGCAATCTGTAAGGCATTTACTGCACCGAAAATCTTGCCGTTTTCCCCGGCTTTAGTGCCGATGGTCAGATTCACATCTTTCAGTGCTTCTGCAATCTTTTCAGCATCTTTCTTCACCTTATCCTGCTTGAACTGTGCCTGACGGATATTTTCAGCCAGCACTTTCTTATTGGATTCGGTTGCCAGAACTGCCATCCCCTGGGGAAGCAGAAAGTTCCGTCCGTAACCCGGCTTCACGTTCACGACATCGTCCTTTTCGCCCAGGTTCTTTACGTCTTGTTTAAGAATAACTTCCATATCAGCTTCCTCCTTATTTCAAACCGTCGGTAACATACGGAAGAATACCGATGTGCCTGGCGCGCTTAATGGCCTGAGCCACTTTACGCTGATATTTCAGGGAAGTTCCTGTAATACGACGCGGCAATACCTTTCCCTGCTCATTCACAAATTTGAGAAGGAAGGTAGCATCCTTGTAATCAATGTATTTGATTCCGTTCTTCTTGAAACGGCAATACTTCTTGCGGTTATCAACCACCTTGGGTGGCGTAACGTACTGGATTTGTTCCTGGCCTGCCATTATGCTTTCTCTCCTTCCTTTTGTGCCCTTGACTGCCTGGTGGTTAAACCGGCACGTTTCCGCTCATTGTAGGAAACGCCATGCTTGTCAAGCGAGATCGTCAGAAAACGCATGATGCGCTCTTCCCGCTTGTAGGCTACTTCAAGTTTGCTAATCAATTCGCCGGGAGCCTTGAACTCAGTCACATGATAGTAACCGGTCGTTTTTTTCTGGATTGGATAGGCCAGCTTTTTCAAACCCCAACTATCCTCGTGGATAATTTCGGCTCCGTTATCAGTCAGGTAGCTGCGGAATTTTCCGATAAGCTCCTTGGTGGCTTCTTCTGATAACAACGGGGTAAGAATTACAACACTTTCGAAATTGTTCATTTCCCTATTGAGTTTTTAATACCGTTTTTAAACGGGCTGCAAATATAGGAAGATTATTCCAAAAACTGAAGGGGACAGAAGTGCAAATATTCATGGCAAAAGTTCCAGGATACTTCCTGCAATATGCCTGACCCCGCCGTCTTTATTAAAATAATAGGTAACCAATACTTTGTTGTCATCCAGGAGCACAGCCCAGGGGTATCCAAGATCACTACCGCCACCATCATCGCGTATCACAAATTCCTGTGCGGTCTTGAAATCGGTACATTCTGCATTCAGTATTTTAGCACGGATCCCGAAGGGTTTATGCCTGTATCCATACACCAGCAATACCCGGTCATCTGGTAAGCGCAGGGCTTGAAGTGGGTGTCCCTGAAAGCCCATGGACTCCCATTTTGAAAAGGTCTTTCCGCCATCAACAGAACGGGTAATGCAGGGTTGATCATCATTGCCGGCCGTTCGCAAAAAGGCAACAATGTCTCCTTTTGGTGTTTGATAAAGGGAGGTTTCATTGAAGTTTATCTTCTCATCCGTTGCAATCTGCGACTGATATTCCCAGCTACGCCCCTTATCGCTGGAAACCAGCAGGTAATTTGACATTTTTGTTCCGCCCGTTGCCGGTTTTTTTTCACTGATAGCTACCGCCCAAAAGATGCGACCATCCCTGCCTTCACATAACGCACCCCTGTTATAAGCGGGAAGGGGACCTCCCATCGGGCTGATCCTGACCTCCGATTCTGCAGGTGGTGGATAAAGGGGGCCTTCCCAGCTTCGTCCACCATCGTTCGAGTGCAACATGTAGCCGCCCAAAAATGTAGCGTCTCCGGTATTCGAGAGCCCTTTATGCTCTTCCGCGCCGCCCGGAGGACGCAAGAAGGCCCAACCGTAACTGGCACAAAGCAGCCCGCCGTCCCTCAATTGCAACAGACAAGGGTCTTGTGAACCTCCGAAAGAATGTGCATAAAGTAATTCTGGCGCTGACCAGGTGACGCCGTCCTGCGAAGTCACCTTAACAAGATAACTGTTCGGGTCAACATGGGAGGTGCCTTTCTCTCCAAAAACCGACCGGTCGGGTGCTCTTCTGAATGCCAATAGAATAGTACCATCAGGACGCCGGACCACGGACGGAAAAGCGGAATGGAACCGTGTATCACGATAAATAATAACATCCCGGATCTTCCTCATGCTGGGAGAATGGTTGCTTTCCGGTATGGATTGAGCCATGGCCGGCCGGAATTCGGCAAGTGCGGCCAGGGTGATGGTCAGGATCATAACGATTTTCATATTCATACAACCAAGATATGAAACGGATGCCAAAACCTTCCTTTTCAAATCCTCAAATAATGCTTATTTTCGCCCAATGGAAAATTTTATCGTTTCAGCACGAAAGTACCGGCCTCTCCATTTTAACACGGTGGTGGGCCAGAACCACGTGACCGGAACGCTGAAGAATGCGATAAAAAACAACCAGCTTGCCCAGGCATTCTTGTTTTGCGGACCGCGGGGTGTTGGCAAGACTACTTGCGCACGCATACTGGCAAAAACCATTAATTGCCAGAATATCACTCCTGAATTTGAGGCCTGCGACGAGTGTGAAAGTTGTCTTTCATTCCGTAAGGGGGCATCCATGAACATTCATGAACTGGATGCGGCTTCCAACAACTCGGTGGACGATATCCGAAGCCTGGTGGAACAGGTACGCTACCCACCCCAGGCCGGCAAATACAAGATCTATATCATCGACGAGGTGCATATGTTGTCGCAGAGCGCGTTCAACGCATTTCTGAAAACACTGGAGGAACCCCCGTCCTATGCGATTTTTATCCTGGCGACCACAGAAAAGCATAAAATCATTCCTACTATCCTTTCCCGCTGCCAGATATTTGATTTCAACCGCATTAAGGTAAATGATATAGCCGGGCACCTGGCTTATATCGCCGGAGAAGAAAAGATCCCTTTTGAGGACGATGGCCTGCACCTGATCGCGCAGAAATCGGATGGCGCTTTGCGCGATGCTCTTTCCATGTTCGATCAGATTGTTTCTTTTTCGGGTGGTAATCTCAGCTACAAGGCGGTTATTGACAACCTTAATATTCTTGACTACGATTATTACTTCCGGTTAACCCGTTCTCTCCTGGAGGAGGATATCCCGGGCGGCTTGCTGCTCTTTGACGAGATCCTGGCAAAAGGTTTCGACGGAAACAATTTCATCAATGGTCTCTGTTCCCATTTCCGGAACCTGCTTGTTTGCAAAGAAGAGAAAACAGTTCAGCTGCTGGAAGTAAGCGAAGGTATCCGGCAACGTTATCTGGAACAATCTCGCGAAGCTTCAACCGGATTCCTGCTTTCGGGGCTTAATATTGGCAACCAGTGCGACATCAACTACCGGCTCAGCAAAAATCCGCGGCTGCAGGTGGAACTGGCATTGATGAAAATGTGCCATATCAACGCAGTCATTCACCCGGGCACAGCAGGAAACCCAACGGCAATGCCGGGAAACTCTCAGGGACCG
>DATCYD010000215.1:0-4763 GCA_036570465.1 Anseongella sp. | reverse complement strand
GCCAGTTGTTCCCAGGCCGTACGAATAGTTGCCGGGGTATTGGGAAACATGTTCTGCTTTACATGAGGGGTGGCTATAAAGCGGTCAATGCCCAAGGCGTTGTATCGTTTCAGCAGGACAAGACTGGCATCCACGTCCCGGGCGCCATCGTCAATGCCCGGAAGAATATGACAATGCATGTCGGTTTCCAGCCAGTCCAGGCGGAATCCGGTGTCCCCACCCTCTCGGGTAGCCCCTTCATCACTCCGCCTGCGAAACAAAGACAACATGCTGAATGCTTTACTTAGCTAAGGTATTAATTAATATAATGGAATTCAACACAAGCAAAACGGGCTGGATAAAGGCCGAAATATTCCGGAATTTAGCGGCGCTTACGGTGGCCCGCGATGGCGGTAAATAGACCACGTCATTGCTATGGATCACGATATCAGTCAGCGCCGGATCAGCCAGGTTCTGGATGTCCAGGTTAAAGATCATGGGCGTTCCTCGGGAAGCGATGCCGCTTGCTGAGCTCGCGTTACCTGTGTCTGCCTGCGATTGCCCTTCCGCATCGTTGATGCCGCCCCGGATCAGCACCAGTTGCTTGCCAAGCTGTTCAAAATTAACGCCGCCGGCCAATGACAGCACTTCGCCCAAAGACTGGTTCTCACGGCTGAGGAAATACATCCCCTGTTTGTACACCGCCCCCAGCACCTTCACCCGCATATTGCTGATATTCACATAAAAAGCCGGGTTTTCGAGGGTGCCTGTATAGGCCTGCTCCACTGCCTCAGCGGCTTCTTCCTTGGTAAGGCCTTTCACGCTGATACGGCCCGCCTTGGGAAGCACAATTTCCCCGTCTTCTTCCACCCATACCTCAAATTCGGGTACCCGACCCTCCTGCGACGAGGTGCCGCCGGTCGCCGGGTTTCCGATCATGACTGAAGAAAGGTTGTTAAAGCTCTGAACCGTGAGCCGGTCGCCGGGCTGGATGCGGTACTGCACAGTGTCATGCAGAAAGGCTGGAATGTTATCGCCATAATGGGTACCGCTGTAGCGGGGCGCGGAACAAGCCGTGACCAGCAAGGCGATGACAATGGCGGGTAAGAAAGATTTCTTCATGCGCTCTTATATATGATAATTCGTCGCAGCAGCGTAGCAAAGACCGTACCGACCTGATTCAGCTGCAAAGCTACAATTTTTCATTGAAAACCTGTGCCTGCCCCTGCGGCCCGGGAGCTGATCAGCTGCAAATATTCTCCATATCCACTTTTAATCAGGGGCGCGGCCAATTCCAGAAGCATGGTGCTGTTAATGTAGCCCATTCTCCAGGCCACTTCTTCAATGCACCCGATCTTAATACCCTGCCTGGATTCAATGACCTCTACAAACTGGCCGGCCTGCATCAGCGAGCCAAATGTACCCGTATCCAGCCAGGCTGTTCCCCGGTCGAAGACACTGACATTCAGCTTGTTCTCTTTCAGATATACATTGTTTACGTCGGTGATCTCCAGTTCGCCCCGCAGGCTGGGCTCAATATTTTTGGCGATCTCCACCACCTGATTATCGTAAAAATAAAGCCCCGGCACGGCAAAGTTTGATTTGGGCATTGCCGGCTTCTCTTCAATGGAAACCGCTTTTCCGCTTTCATCAAATTCCACCACCCCATACCGCTCGGGATCATGCACATGGCAGGCATATACAATGCCGCCGTCCGGGTCATTATTGGCCTGTAATTTTCTCGATAGGCCGGACCCATAGAAAATATTATCCCCTAAAATAAGGGCCACTTTATCGTTTCCTATGAACTTTTCTCCAATGACAAAGGCCTGAGCCAACCCTTCCGGCCGCGGTTGTTCTTCATACGAAAAACGGCAGCCCAGCCGCTTTCCATCTCCCAGGAGTTGCCTGAAAAGCGGCAAATGCTCCGGCGTGGAGATGATCAGGATCTCCCGGATCCCGGCCAGCATCAGCGTGGACAGCGGATAATAGATCATGGGCTTATCGTACACCGGCATCAGCTGTTTGCTCACTGCCAGTGTCAATGGATGTAACCGGGTGCCGGATCCTCCGGCCAGAATGATTCCTTTCATAGTTGGTTCATTAAAGGGTACGTATATTTTATTGAATCCGCTACAAGAATTTTGTAACGTTACACTCCATATTGCTGTTGGTAATAATCGCGGTATTGCCCGGAGGTCACACGATTCAGCCAGTCCTGGTTAGCCAGGTACCAATCTACGGTTTTTTCGAGGCCTTCTTCAAAAGTAACAGACGGTTTCCATCCCAGTTCCCGGCTGATCTTGCCGGCGTCAATCGCATAGCGAAGGTCATGGCCGGGACGATCTTTTACAAAGGTGATCAGTTTTGCGGCCATGCCATCAGGCCTGTTCAACTTCCGGTCCATAATGGAGCAGAGCAACTTCACCAGATCAATATTCTTCCATTCGTTAAAGCCACCGATATTATAGGTATCGCCGCTTTTTCCCTGGTGAAACACCCGGTCAATGGCCTGGGCATGGTCCACCACATACAACCAGTCCCGGGTATAGTTCCCATCCCCATATACCGGCAGAGGTTTGTCATTCAGAATATTATGGATCATCAACGGGATCAGCTTTTCCGGAAAATGATGCGGCCCGTAATTATTTGAGCAGTTGGAGATCACCACCGGCAGTCCGTAAGTTTCCTCATAAGCCCGCACAAAATGATCAGACGATGCCTTGGAAGCCGAATAAGGCGAGTTCGGATGATAAGGAGTTTCCTCCGTAAAAAGCCCTGTATCTCCCAGCGCCCCGTAAACTTCATCGGTGGATACGTGATAAAAGCGTTTGTTGATGTATGGGGTTTGTTGACCGGCAGTTTGGTCGGCGGTTTGCGGGCTCTTCCACAGATCCCTTGCCGCGTTCAGCAGGTTCACAGTGCCCAGCACATTGGTATTCACAAACGCCATCGGATCGGTAATCGACCGGTCCACATGCGATTCTGCCGCAAGGTGAATAATCCCATCCGGCTGATATGTTTCAAATGCCCGGCTAATTTCTTCCGCCCGAGTAATATCAGCCTTCAGAAATACATAATTAGGCGCATCTTCAATATCTTTCAGGTTCTCCAGGTTGCCGGCATACGTTAGCTTGTCCAGGTTAACAATGCGGTATCCGGGATACTTGTTAACAAATAACCGGACAACATGTGAGCCGATAAAGCCGGCCCCACCGGTGATAATAATGGTTTTCATTCCTTATATTTGAGTATTTACAGCATTCGGTCAGCCTTGTCTGCCCTCCCGCAAAAACCATGCAGGTTATGGGGTTTGCCACCTGCAGATTATTACCTTGCACCTGCCAGGGCCGGGGCTTCGATGCCGCTTACCTGGAGCGCCACCCAGTCCAGCAGGTGAACAATGTGGAACAGACTGTCGAGGGACGAGTCTGCCACCAGTAGTTCCACAGGCTTAATCCCGGTTTTCTCCAACTGATCCTTCACGGCCGAAAACCGCAGGTTCACCGGCAAGCTGAGCCGGCTGTTCAGAAAAATAAAATTGCTTTGCAGGTGGTTGGTTCGTTGGTGGTTGGTTCGTTGGTTGTTGGTTTGCTGCTTGTAGGTTTCCAGTACATGATATCCTCCTTCCGGCAGGACATTGACAAAAGCCTCAATCCCAGCTGCCTGGTTCAGCTGCTGGCAGAAACAAATAGCCGCCCCTTCAAAAAACGCGTCACACACCACAATAAATTTCTGCCGTCTGGTCTCCTGAAAGATGCCCGCTATCTCGGCCGATTGCTGGCGATAATCAGAGGCGTTGTCCAGCTTGTCCGCGATCTTAATCAGATCCGGCTTCTTATAAACCCCCAGCAGCTCAAAAATAATCTGGAACTGGTAACCCAGCGCATACCCCAGGGCCATCCCCGAAGTCAGCACAGCCGAAGATTCCGGCCCGGACACGGACGATGCTCCGGGGTTGGATATAGAAGATGATTGCGACACGGACGATGCTCCCGGCTGCGATACCAACCCCGCTTCCGCCGGATACAAGATCACCTCATCCTCCCGGGCCTTTTCTGAAAGCCGCCCGCCCGAACTGATCACAATCAGCCGGCATCCACGTTCCCGGGCAATGTCATAAAGCGCCAACGCCTCCTCGTTCTCTCCCGAATGCGACCAAACCACCACCAGGCAATCCGGCCCGGCATACCGCGGCATCAAATACCCCGCCGCCGTCCCGATCGGCAAATCCAGTTTATCCTGAAAATAATCCTTAACAATGCGTCCGGCAACCCCTGAACCACCTGTGCCACAGATCAGAACAGCATTCAGCAAATTCTTATCAATCCCATGCGGCGTATAATTTTCAAGCGCAAACCTGATTTGGGATGAAAATTTCTCTAATTGTTTACTGCTTTGCTTCATGGGTCGCAATTTAGTCAAAATTTGTTTCGATACCTCGAATGGGGAAGGTGGATAGTTTTTGGTTTTTGGTTGCTTCGCAACGGTTTCTGGTTGGAAGTTGCTGGTTTGAAGTTGCTGGTTTCTGGTTGGAAGGTTGGTTGGGGGTGTTGTTGTGGATGGGGTTCAAAACTTTTAGGTGTAAATTAAAACCTATAGCTATAGGATTTCTCTTGCGTTAGGTTTTTGTCTTCTGTATCTTTACATCTGTATTCAAACTGAAACCTTACTTAGTGCAAAACCTATGGACTATTCATCGATTCAACGTGTAGAACTTGAGCTGCCGCCAGGGGTGGTATTTTACCGGCAACGTTCTGATTACAGGCACCGGGCTGTTGCGG
>DATCYD010000214.1:0-8161 GCA_036570465.1 Anseongella sp. | reverse complement strand
CCAAAGACGGTAGTTTTAGTTTTGATTTCGAAGGAGTTTACGACGAGGTAGCAGAGCACAGCAATATTGCATATACGATGGCGGACGGTCGTAAAGTGAATATTACTTTCTCAGAAGAAAAAGAAGGTACCAGGATAGTAGAAACCTTCAATCCCGAAGATATGAATTCCAGGGAGATGCAGCAGGCCGGCTGGCAGGCTATTCTGGATAATTTCAAAAAATATACCGAAGGGAATTAGGCATCTACAAATTCTAAAGTTTCTTACATTTGCGATGCTCGTCCGGGTAATGCCGCCGGAGCGTCATTGGTATGGAATTGGTAGAAGTAACCACAGAACGTGAAGCAAAGGAGTTTGTCAGGCTTCCGGTAGCATTATATGTCCGGGAAGAAAATTGGATAAGGCCTCTTGATAAGGATGTTGAGGCTGTTTTCGATCCTGCTGTAAGTAAGAACTCCGGAAACGGGGAATGCATCCGCTGGATACTCCGGAAGGATAACGAGACCATCGGAAGAGTGGCCGCCTTTATAAACCGAAAAAGCCTGAACAGGGAAAATGAACAGCCTGCAGGCGGAATGGGCTTTTTTGAATGCATCAATGATCAGGAGGCGGCAAACCTGTTGATGAATGCCTGCCGGGACTGGTTGAAGGAACGGGGCATGGAAGCGATGGACGGTCCCATTAATTTTGGCGACCGGGACAAGTGGTGGGGCCTTTTGACAAAGGGTTTCGACCTGGAGCCCAACTACCTGTGTAATTATCATTTCCCTTATTATCAGGAGCTTTTCGAAAATTACGGCTTCCACGAATACTTTAAACAATATACTTTCAGAAGGCGGATCATGGACCCGGTGCATCCGCGTATTCTTGCCAAAGCGGAGATTATTTCCCGTGATCCGGGTTATGTGTTCGAGCATTTCCGGCTAAACAACTACCAGAAGTATGTAAAGGATGTCGCTTCTATTTACAATAAGGCATGGACTAATCATGAAGGAGTGGCTGAAATTACCGAAACCCAGGTAACCGCGATCATCAAAAAGATAAAATCTGTTATTGATGAGAAGATTATCTGGTTCGGCTATTACAACGGCGAACCGGTTGCCTTTTACATTAACCTTCCTGAGGTCAATCAGGTATTCAAGCATGTGAACGGGAAACTGGATCTGATCGGAAAACTAAAATTCCTCTGGCATACATGGCGGAAGACTAACCGGAAGATGCATGGGCTCGTTTTTGGAGTGGTGCCGGAACATCAGCGCAAAGGCCTTGACGGCGCCATCATTGCCGCGTTCTCAGAAATGGTCCGGGAAAAATACCGGCGATATGATATCCTGGAGATCAATGGCATTGGCGATTTTAATCCAAAAATGATTGTTGTCATGAGGCAGGTTGGTGGCGATATTTGCAAAATACATACGACTTTTCGTTATTTGTTTGACAGGGAACAACCTTTTGAACGAATGAAAGCCATTCGATAAGGTGATAAAATCAACAAAACCAAACTGCAAGTACAATGAACCGACTTCCGGCCGCTGAGCGATACGACTCGATGAAATACAATAACTGTGGAAACAGCGGGCTCAAGCTACCTGCCATCTCGCTCGGTCTTTGGCATAATTTCGGAAACGATGTTTCGCATGAAGTGAAGCAAGCTATTTGCTGGAAAGCATTCGACCTTGGCATCACGCATTTTGACCTGGCCAACAATTACGGGCCTCCCCCGGGAAGTGCCGAAGCGGCTTTTGGACGTATCCTCAGAGAGGATTTCGCGGGTCACCGGGATGAGCTCATTGTATCTTCCAAAGCCGGTTATCATATGTGGCCCGGCCCCTATGGCGAATGGGGCAGCCGAAAATATATCATTGCCAGCTGCGACCAAAGCCTGCGACGGCTGGGTGTTGATTATGTAGATATCTTTTATTCTCACCGTTTCGACCCGAACACACCGCTTGAAGAGACCATGATGGCGCTGGATCACATTGTCCGCTCTGGCCGGGCCCTCTATGCTGGTATTTCTTCGTATAACTCTAAGCGTACGCGCGAGGCAGCCAGCATCCTGGAAGAACTGGAATAGCTTGCCTGATTCATCAGCCAAGCTATTCCATGCTGAACCGCTGGATTGAAGAAGACGGACTTCCCGATACCCTGGAAGAAATGGGTATGGGTGCCATTGTATTCTCTCCCCTGGCCCAGGGAATGCTTACCGGCAAATATTTAAAGGGAATTCCCGAGGGAAGCCGGGCCAGCCAGCATAAATCATTCAATCCGGATTTCCTGACTGAAGAAAACCTCAATAACATTCGCGCCTTGAACGACATTGCCAAGCGCCGGGGGCAGAGTCTTGCCCAGATGGCGCTGGCATGGGTGCTCCGGGATCCACGAATTACTTCCGCGCTGATCGGAGCCAGTCATCCCGGGCAGGTGGAAGATTGCGCAAGGGCTGTGGAAAAACTTGATTTTACGCAGGCAGAGCTTGCCGAAATTGAACGTTATGCCCAAGACGCATCCATCAATATCTGGGCGCGCTCGGCAGAATTGCCAGAAAAAGAGGCTTAGGAGGCGACGATCACTTTGACGCCTTTTTCTTCAAGTTGTTTCACGATTTTTGGAGCAACAGCGTCGTCGGTAATGATGTAATCAACCAATTCCAGGTCGCAAACCCGGCCAAGGCCCCTTTTTCCAAACTTCGAGCTATCGGCCATGACAATTACTGATTGAGCCGATTCAATCATTTTCTGATTCAAACTGGCTTCCGACAGGTTGGATATTGACAAGCCGAATTCCAGATCAATGCCATCCACGCCAAGAAATAAAAGACCGCAGGAAATATCTTCCAACGCCCGTTCAGCAGCAGAGCCGGCCGCTGATGATGATGAAGGGCGGACCAATCCACCCAACTGCAATACATCTACATTTGACCTGCTGCATAATTCAAGGGTCACTTTTACGGCTGGCGTGATGACGGTCAAATGGTGTTCCGGATGCAGAAAATGCGCTAATCCGAATACGGTGGTTCCCGAGCCGATGATGATGGAATCATTCTCTCCGACCAGGGTCACCGCAGCACGGGCAATTTTCTTTTTCTCAGAGGCGTTTATCAGCTCTTTTTCATTAATATGCCTTTCCATGGCGTACGGATTATTCAATGATCCGCCGCCCCGGGTACGGAACAACAATTGCTTCTCTTCGAGCAGTTTAAGGTCTTTTCGAATAGTAACTCCGGAAACTTCCATCAAGTCAATTAACTCCTGGATGTTTACCCGTCCATCTTCCTTCAGCTTCTGCAAAATGAACTGATGTCGCTCTGTAATATTCAGCATAAGGGCAAAAATAAAATTTAATTTTGTTTAATTTACCGGCCATGGATTCAAGAAGAGACTTCCTCAAGAAAGCAATGATGCTTTCCGGAGCAGCCGGAGCGGCCGGTGTGTTGCCTCCGTCTATTCAACGAGCGCTTGCAATTAATCCGCCCGATGGCAGCAGTTATCTGGATGCCGAACATGTGGTTATCCTGATGCAAGAAAACCGGTCATTTGACCATTGTTTTGGCACCTTAAGAGGTGTCCGCGGTTTCAATGACCCTCGTTTCATCAACCTTCCCGATCAAAATCCAGTCTGGTTGCAAACCAATAAATCGGGCGATACGTTCAGCCCCTTCCATTTGAACATGCGCGACACCAAGGCCACCTGGATGGGTGACACGCCCCATTCCCGGGCCAGTCAGGTGGACGCAAACAATCAGGGAAAATACGATAAATGGCTGGATGCCAAAGAAAAAGCCAATTATCCTGGAGTCCCCCTTACCATGGGATATTATACCCGTGACGATCTCCCTTTCAATTACGCGATGGCAGATGCCTTTACGATTTGCGACCAGCATTTCTGCTCTGGCATGACCAGTACCTGGCCTAACCGGCTTTTTCTCTGGTCAGGCACCATCCGTGGTAAACACAGCGGAGATGCGAAGGCTTACATCCGAAACGATATCCCCTGGGGAGAAGCACGTTGGAAAACCTTTCCCGAACGGCTGGAAGACGCAGGCGTTTCCTGGAAAGTGTATCAGAACGATGTAGGCGCGGCCGGCGGATACCAGGGTGAAGAGCGTTCCTGGCTTGCGAACTTTGGCTGCAACCCCCTGGAATTCCTCTCCCAGTTCAACGTCCGCTTTATTCCCGGTTACGTGAAGCGAAGGGAAAGCCTGGCCAGGTCACTCCCTGAAGAGATCAGCAAGATTGAAAAAGAATTGAGCGGAATGCCCCCTTCGGCAAAAGGAAGAGAAAAATTACAGAAAAACCTGCTGGCAAAGAAGAAAGCCCTGAAGGATGCCGAAGACGACATCATCCGCTGGGGTCGGGAAAGTTTTGATAAACGCCCCGTGAAAGCAAAAAAGCTGTTTGAAAAAGCGTTTACCAATAATTCCGGCGATCCGGATTACCGGAGCCTGACCACGCTGAAATACGATGACAACGGTGTTGAGCGGGAAGTAAAAGTTCCAAAAGGAGACCTTTTCCATCAGTTCCGGCAGGACGTGGCCAATGATAATATGCCAACTGTCACCTGGCTGGTACCTCCCCAGAATTTCTCAGATCATCCCAGCGCTCCCTGGTACGGCGCCTGGTATGTTTCCGAGGTCCTGGACATCCTCACCCAAAACCCAGAACGCTGGAAAAAAACCATCTTCATCCTCACTTACGATGAAAATGATGGATATTTCGATCACATTCCGCCTTTCACATCGCCGGATCCGCTGGATCCGGGAACCGGGCGCTGCCCGGAAGGCATGATTGACAGAGGCGGTGAATTCATCCGTGCCGAGCAGGAACTGGAACAAGGTATTTCTAAAAAACAGGCCCGCAGCGGCCCCATCGGGCTCGGTTACCGGGTACCCATGATCATTGCTTCTCCCTGGACCAGAGGTGGAAATGTTTGCTCCCAGGTATTCGATCATACTTCCCCCCTGCAGTTCCTGGAAACTTTTCTGGATCGGAAATTCGGAAAAACTGTACGGGAAGAAAATATCAGTCCCTGGAGAAGAACTGTCTGCGGGGATCTTACCGCCGCGTTCAGCCGGTACGAAGCTCCAAAAGCAGAACGCCTTCCTTTCCTCCCCCGGGACGAATTCATCGAAGGCATTTACAGCGCCAAATTCAAGGACATACCCAGCACTTTCCGGAAACTATCTTCCGATGAAATCGGAAAAGTGAAGGCGAATCCTGCTTCATCCGGCCTGTTGCCCCGCCAGGAGCCGGGGACCAAACCCTCCCGCGCGATCCCTTATGAGTTATACGCCAACTGTCAGTTATCAGATGACGGTAAACACATTGAAATTGAAATGCAGGCAGGCAACCGGGTATTCGGCCCGAAATCGAGCGGAGCCCCGTTTAAGATATATGCAACCGGCAATTACCGGAAGGCCGCCGGAAACACAAGCGGTGAACACGATGTGAATAACGGGAGCTCCTCGTTTGAACGTTGCCGAAACTGGGATTTTGCCGTCCCCGCTGGCAGCTCACTTACCGAACAATGGCCACTGGAAGCATTTGAAAAGGGGCAATATCACCTTCACATTTACGGACCTAATGGATTCTTCAGGGAGTACATGGGCGATGCCGGCGACCCGTTTGCAGTCACCTGCGGTTATGAACAAAAACGGTCTCGCAGTAAATCGCTCAGCGGCAACCTCGAACTCAGCATAAAAAACCTTAACGCGAATAACCCGACAACAATTGAGATCAGGGACAATGCCTACGGGGAGCGCACACGCCGCATCTCGCTGAAAGCCGGCCAGGCAGATAGCCTGGTACTTAACCTGAAGAAAAACACCGGTTGGTACGATGTCACCTTAAGCAGCCCTGAACATCCTGGTTTTCTGGCACGTTATGCCGGTCGTGTGGAAACCGGAGAAGCCGGAATAACCGATCCTGCCATGGCCTCATCATGAACACGCATTACTTGATCCCTTCACTGCTGATACTGGCAACGGCAATTATTGGTACACCCGCGACAGCGGAGCCGGAAGACAGTTTGAAAACCACGGAAACCCGTTGGTGGAATCCTGCGCAGCATGATGTTCCCGTGATTGAAGGGCAAGCCTGGCCTCACGAGGTACGTGATTTCTACGATCGCCTGCCTGCCAGAGCAGAAAAAACGGTACGAAGGGCGGTATGGAATCTCTCCAGGGATGCCGCCGGGTTACTGATCCGTTTTCGCTCTGATGCTCCGGTTATCCAGGTACGTTACCAGGTGCAGGACGCCCTCGACATGCCTCATATGCCCGCTACCGGCGTAAGCGGCGTGGACCTTTATGCGCGTGAAAACAGCGGCTGGAACTGGATAGGCGGAAAATATAGCTTCAAAGACACCATAACTTACACTTTTCAGACAATCAAAGCTGACCCCGACCGGGAATACTACTTGTACCTTCCCTTGTACAATAAGGTAAAATGGCTGGAGATCGGTGTTCCCGGCGATGCGCAACTGGAACCTTTGCCTGCCAGGAATGAGGGCTCCATTGTCATTTACGGCACTTCGATCGCCCAGGGAGGTTGTGCATCCAGGCCTGGGCTGGCCTGGACCGCCATGTTGGGCCGCAAACTCAACAGACCGGTGATCAATCTCGCTTTTTCAGGTAACGGCCGGCTGGAGGAAGCAGTCAACCGGTTGCTGCAGGAGCTGGATCCTTCTATTTACGTAATCGACTGTCTTCCCAATATGAGAGGATTCCCGGACGATACTACCAGGGCCCGGTTAACCGCCACTGTGACTGCGTTACGCCAAAAGAAGCCGGATATACCCATTCTGGTAGTGGAAAATGCAGACGCGTCAATTAATTCCCTGAATTTCATACGGGAAGAAGATTTCGACCGCGTAAACAACCTGGCTCGGGAAGCATTCGACGCCATGAAAGACAACGGTTTGAAAAATATTTATCTCTTGCCTGCCCGTGAGATCGGACTGGGCATTGAGAGCACCGTAGATGGGGTCCACCCCAACGATATCGGCATGCAGGAATACGCCCTGGCTTACGAAAAAGCCATCCGGAAGATCCTGAAGCTCTCCCGCCAATAAGTAATTACATCCTGCGAAATATTTAACAACCTTGAATTACAGGCCCTTTTTTCATTAAAATTGGTTTCAATTCCTTTAAATTTGTTTCAAAGGATTTATTTTCTTTATTTGCTTTCCGAACTTAAACCAAGTCAACATGCAAACAACAAGCACGTCTGGAAATTCCCTCGCTGTTAAAATTGGGCTTCCGCCTGGGATGAGCTGGGGATACCTGGGCATTCTGATCTTCATGATGGGAGACGGAGTGGAACAAGGATGGCTTAGCCCCTATCTCATTGAACAGGGCATGACCATCCAGCAATCGGCCAGTCTGTTTACCGTCTATGGAATCACCATTGCGGTTTCATCATGGTTTTCTGGTGTATTGGCCGAAGGTTTCGGCCCCAAACGGACCATGCTAATGGGATTGCTGCTCTATATTATTGGCACAGTGGGCTTTGTAGGATACGGCCTGGATGACCTGAATTACGGAATTATGCTGATCACGTATGCCGTACGAGGCTTTGGTTATCCCTTATTCGCCTATTCTTTCCTGGTCTGGATCACCTATAGCAGCCCCCAAAAAGCGCTGGGCCGTGCAGTGGGATGGTTCTGGTTTGTGTTTACAGGCGGACTGAATGTTTTCGGCGCTTATTATTCAAGCTGGGCGATCAAGCATCTGGGCTATCTGGATACCCTGTGGAGCTCTATTTTTTGGGTATTGGTGGGTGCATTTTTTGCGCTCGTGCTAAATAAGTCTAAATTTCCGTCCGCGTCCACCGGCGCCTCCTCGAAAATGGAAGAGCTGGCAAAAGGCCTGACGATCATGCGCGAAGAACCCAAGGTTTTGCTGGGTGGGATTGTCCGGATCATCAATACCACAGCGCAGTTCGCCTTTCCGGTATTCCTGCCCATATACATGGCAGAGCATGGGTTTTCCACAACGGAATGGCTGCAGATATGGGGCACCATTTTCACGGCCAACATAGCGTTCAACCTGATATTTGGTTTTGTAGGGGACCGGATGGGCTGGCGGAATACAGTAATGTGGTTTGGAGGCGTTGGATGTGCATTCAGTACGCTCCTGTTCTATTATTCCCCGATCCTTTTCGGAA
>DATCYD010000213.1:0-9186 GCA_036570465.1 Anseongella sp. | reverse complement strand
GCCGGACTGGAGACGAATTTGGTAAGCTGATAACCAGTAACTGACGCACCAAGGTTTGGTGCCACAGGTAGGCTGCTGCCTATACGGGTATAACCCGGCCCCCGGATGGTTTGGGAAAGCCTTGGGTCCCGGTTCAGCATCTCCTCGGGGAGGATCATGGTTTCGTACCCCGGCTGATCGGTAAAACGTGATCCATCCGCCATCAGGTAACTGTTTACCAGTTTTTTCTCCAATCCGGGTTTCCAGTTGGAAGTGGAAACGGTATAGAAATTGATCCGGTGTTTAAGCGAAAGGTCGGCGCTGAAGGTCCGGGCAAGGATTACTTCGGTGGAAAGAGGCTCAGGCGAAGCAAACAGCTCATGATATGCCGAGCCCGGGCTACTCAAATAAATGGAATAAGGTCCGTTTTCCATGAGTTCTTCAGAAGCGTTGATGCAGGTTTGTAATAATTCCTGCCATCCCGTCAATGCCTGACCCTGCGTATCTTTTCCGAAAACATCGTCGGCATGGTATTTCCTCCAGGTTCCTTCGTAAAGGCATACTCGTGATTTCAAGGCAAGCGCAGTCCAACGGGTGATCTGATCAACCGACTTATTCGCAGGAAGGTTGGCAATGGCATAATCCAGATCCGCCAGGATGGAATCCACAACCAGCATCCTGGAATCGCGCGGCTTCAGCAGTTGGGTAGAATCATTGGCAGCGATTGCTTCGGAGTACCAGGGCACATCGCCAAAACGTTTCACCTTCTCAAAGTAGAAATACGCCCTGAAGAATCTTGCCACGCCCACATACGGGGCGGTCGCTTCATCTGACAATCCGCCGGCACGATAATTCTGAAGAAAGAAATTAATATTTCTCAAATCAGTCCAGCTCCAACCGCCACCGCTTACGGGCAATACTCTGTTTCCCATGACCTCCGGTTGCAATTCACTGGTAATGATATCATCAACTCCCTGGTTCTCCATGTAAATGGTAGTTGCCCCGGGGAGCACATCCCCATAGAATGAATGGGTGTAGAGTTCCAGTTGAGTAGGGCTGTTGAAACTGCTCGAAGGCGATAATTGGGCGAGGGGATCCCGGCCCAGGAAATCATCCTGGCAAGAGGTGGTTACGGCAGATAGCACCGTAAACGTATAAATGATATTTTGCTTGAAATTTCGCATGACGTTTTCCGTTAAAAAGTGATTTCCAGGCCCAGGGAATAAGTCTTGAAAAAGGGATACACCCGTGCCGTATTGTTTCCGCCCCGGTTATTGGGGTCGGGAACGACCTGTTCGGGGTCGATATAATCGGATTTAATGCCTGTGAGCGTCCAGAGGTTTTCCCCGCTGGCGTAAATCCTGAAGCGTTCCACACCGATTTTCCGCGTAATGCTTGCTGGTATCTGGTACCCGATGCTGGCGTTCTTTAGCCGGATATAGGCGGCATTCTGCAGGTAACGATCGTTTCTTTCATACAGTTCCGTTTCGCCAAGCAAGGCTGCAAAACCACGGAGCTTGGGAAAATACGCGTCGGGGTTTTCCTCGCTCCATACCAGGTCCCTGAATCCTTCCGGAAAAAAGGAATGATAGGGCCTGCTATATGGGCCCCAGAAAGCATAGTTGTTCGGACCGGGATACCAATCCTGATGTCCCACCCCCTGGAAGAATACCGAAAAATCAAAGCCGTTCCAGCTGGCGCTTGCGGTAAGGCCGAACGAATACCGCGGCATGCTATTCCCAATCACTTTCAAGTCGCCATGGTCGTCAAGGGTGTAATCACCTTTGTTGATGATCTTGTCGCCGTTCAGATCTACGAACTTCATATCACCCGCCTGCAGGAGTTTCCCTTCGCCAGGTGACAGCAGCCGGATGGCATTCACCCTATCTTGATTCACGTCGTAGGCCTGGGCTTCCTCATCGGTCTTGAAATAGCCGTCCACGGTGTATCCCCACATTTGCCCGATGCGTTCCCCTATGTAATAATCGCTAAGCAGTCTGGAAGGATTATCGAAACGAGTAATATGGGATTTGAAATCAGAAAGAACGACACCGATACGGTATGAGAAAGGTTTCCCGTCCAATTCGCGCATGTCTTTCCAGTTCACCGAAAGATCGAATCCTTTGGTTTCCAGATCGCCAGCATTCTGTTTAGGTGAACCAGCCCCGAAAACCGATGGCAGGGTTTTGCCGGGAATGAGCATATCGAGTGTTTTGCGGATATAAGTATCGAAGGTAATATGCAGGCGTTCTTTCAGAAAACCGATATCGATCCCGCCATTGACCGAATTCGTCCGCTCCCAGGTAAGGGTAGGTGACACCGGCGACCCTACACGCAGATACTGGCTTTTCTCTCCTCCCATGAGCCAGGAAGACTGCCCGGTGCCCATCAATGGAATGTAAGGGTAATTTTGGCTTCGGAGACTGGTGCTCAGGTATTGATTCCCAAGCGATCCGTATGAACCGCGGAGTTTTAGTGAAGAAATTACCTGACGAATCCCTTCGAAAAAGGATTCTTCGCTGACCCGCCAGCCTGCCGAAACCGAAGGGAAGAAGCCAAACCTGCTTTCTTGGGGAAAATGGGAAGAGCCGTCGTACCGGCCATTTAACTCGAGCAAATATTTCCCTTTATAGTCATAATTGATCCGGCCAAAAACACCTAATAACGCCCAGTCAACAGCATCACTGGTCGCTGTCTGGCCATCGGAAGCCAGGGCCAGTTCATTGAGATCTTCCGAGATCAGATTATTTCCTGACCCTGAAAGCCGGCTGTATCGCTTTTGTTCCTGGTTATACCCGGCGGTCACCTTGATATGATGGTTTTCCAGCGAGGGCTCGTAGGTTGCGTATGCGTTTACCACATGGTATTGATCCAGCTCAGCGACTTTGTTAAGATTATCATTGCCTACGTAATTTACCACATCGGGAGTATTCGACCAGGGTGCCCTGACACGCCGCAGGAAGCTGGAATAGGGATGCAATTGATAGCTATAACTTCCTACAACCGTTAGGGCATCGAAGGGCGTCACCGTCGCGCTCACGGTATTGATCAGGTCATAATGATTGGATCCGGCCCGTGACTTCCCATACTGGAGAACGGCGGCATATCCGTCACCGATACCTTGCCCATTCAGGGCAGGCATGTAGGTGGGTGTGCCGTCGGGGTTCACCGGTACCCAGGGAGCAATAGCGTGAACGCCCAGATAGACGAAGGGATTGTTCACAGCCGTTCCCGGATAGGTGTATTTTTTAGTCATAAACCGGATATCCTCGCTGAGCGTCAGCCAGGGAGTCATCTTTGCGTTGATCTTCGCGTGTACATTAAAGGAATTATATTTGTCCTGACTGATCTGGAGCATCCCCAGCTCGCGGTAAAACCGGCCTGACACCAGAAAGTCCACCTTATCCGAACCTCCCGAAAACTGAAGCGAATGGTTCATGGATGGCTTGCTATTCCTGAAGAAATGGCCCCACCAGTCTGTACTTCCGTACCAGACATACCTGTCTGTCCCATTCACATTTTTCACAACAACTTCGGGCAGAGAAGGATCAGTCTGCCGCGCCTTCAGGTAGGCATAATCTTCATCGCTGTACCCGGTATAACTGGCGCCTTTCGTGATGCGGTATGATTCGTCCACCAGCTTGGCCATGGTATAGCCATCGGTCATGAAATCGGTGCTGGTGGTAGGAGTAGCTGTCGAAAAATTGGCCCGGTAGCTTATCTTCAGCTTGCCGGCCTCACCGCTTTTGGTGGTCACAAGTACCACACCGTAAGCAGCCCTGGCGCCATAAATAGCGGCAGAGGAAGCATCTTTCAGTACAGAAACTGTTGCAACATCTGCCGGGTTCACCAGGTCGATGTTGCCGGGAACGCCGTCGATCAATACCAGCGGCTCTCCTCCGTTGATCGACGTAAAACCCCGGATATTCAGGTTGCCTGTACTTCCCGGCCGCCCATCGCCGAAATTTACGTTCAGGTTGGGCACCAATCCCTGGAGTGCCTGGCTGATATTAGCAACAGGTCTGTCTTCCAGCATTTCCGAATTAATCTGGGAAACAGCTCCCGTCAGGTTGATTTTTTTCTGGGTGCCATACCCCACTACCACCACTTCATCCAGTTGCTCCTGGTCAGGCTGCATGTCCATGTTAATGATATTTCGTCCGTTTACTGGTGTCTCCTTCTCCAGGAAGCCGAGGTACGTGAATACCAGGACAGCATCGTTCCCGTTTGTCAATTCCAGGAAATACTTTCCGTTTTCATCGGTAACAGTTCCATTGTAGGTGCCCTTTTCCATTACCGCCACACCTGGCAGGGGAAGTCCGGTAGCGGACTCAGTGACAATCCCACTTACCGCTATTTGTTGTTTTGCGAAAAAGCCGTACGCTGTTCCGTTCGTGGCAGGCGTGCTGGTTTTGGAAGGTGTCCGGGGCATGGCATCCACGGCGGAGACCCCGGTGATTGCCATGAGGGTCAGCAGCAAATAACAGCCCCTTTTTATAACAATCTTCCGACAGGATAGTCGGGTTGAAATCTGTTCGATTTTCATCATATTGGGTTACGCGTTTATATCTTCATACCAAAGGTAACCGCGAAAAAAAGAGGCACCCTCTTGGATATTTGCGAAAGATTGTGGGATGTTGACCTGTGCCGGCTAAACCTTGTTCTTTTGAAACAAAAAGTTGTTGTATATTAACCGGAGCAGTAAAATGTTCAGGCCATTATGCTATTTTTATGGTCAGGGATTAGGATAAAAATTATCGAAGATGAAACCTGTTTTACGCAAATCACTCCCTCATCCTGAATATTCATTTGTTACCCGTCAGGACGTAGGAGATCATATACGTACCGACTGGCATTACCACCCCGATTACGAGCTTGTTTTAATTAAAAAGAGCCGAGGCACCTGGCTGGTTGGCGATTATGTTGGTTATTTTGCAAGCGGAGATGTCATCCTGATCGGGCCAAATCTTCCACATTCATACCGGCATGAACCGCAATTCTTACAGGAAGATGCCAGTATTCCCGGAGAGGTGACTGCCGTTCTGTTTCTGAAGGAAATGTTTGGCACTACATTTATGAATCTTCCCGAAATGGGTGGCATTAGACAGACATTGGCTCTTTCAGAGAGGGGTTTGAAGCTCACCGGAACACTAAAACAAATGGCAGCGGGCATTCTGGAGAATATACTGGATGAACACCCTGGCGAACGGTTGATCAAACTGCTTTCGATCCTGCAATTGATATCAGAAAAAAGGGAATATAAATTACTTTCTTCGAACAGCTTCAGCTATACATATACATCGAAGGGACAGGACACCGCGCGGATATCGGCTGTTTTCCAATATACATTCGATAACTTTCAGAATCCGGTTACCATCGAGGAAGTAGCCGCATTCGTCCATATGAATAAGCATTCATTCTGCAGATTCTTTAAAGAGAAGACGAATAAAACCTATATCCAGTTCCTGATCGAGGTACGGGTAAGCCGGGCTTGCCGGCTGCTGATCGAAGCGGAAATGAATGTGGCTGAAATATGCTATGCCTGTGGCTACAATAGCATTTCACATTTCAACCACCAATTCAAGGCCATTAAGCAAATATCTCCTTTGGATTACCGGCGCAAACACCTGCAACGACTGGCCACTGCGATTTAACATAGTGGTTGTGTTTCTGTGAGGTAACGATCTGGCGTCGGTTGAGATTGATTTGAGAATTTTACTCGACGCGGAGTGAGCCCTTTTCAAAGTAAGTGCGGCCGAACATGTCGGTAGCTTTTACTTCGATGGTATGTACGCCGCGGGCAAGGCCACGGGGAACCGGCACTTTCCAAAGATGCTTGCTGAGGGCAGGGTTACCCGGACGGCGGCCTGGCCAGAGCTCTTCGGTCATGTCCCAGGCTACCAGTTCGGCAAGATAAGTGGGATCCACTTCTTCTGCCCATTTCATTTTCTTCCAGCCCTGGTTTCCGATACGGATGGAGACTTCATCAGTAACATGCCCCATAAAGAAGTTTGCATAAATACTGGAAGAAGATTTCACATCAAAACCGATCACTTTAGGCGCGTAGATCCGTATCTGATGATCTTTGGGTTTGCCTACCACCTTATAATCGATGATGTACTTGTTTCCGTTGAAGGTGATGAAGGAGTATCCCTTTGGGGTGCCATCTGCCATCATGGATACGGGAATGCCTTTGTCATTTAACCGCCCGCTGTACCAGTTGCCTGAAGTGGTTCCGGAATTGAAATGGTGATGTGGTTCTTTCTGAAGCCAGCCAAGGCCTTGTTCCATAAAGAAATGAGCCTGCTGATGCGTGTGGGCCGACAAGGAAAGGGTATGGGGGTAGTCTTTAAGTATTTCAAAGAGACGTTCCCTGTTTTCCGGCCTGAATGAACTTTCATTCATGAACGGAATGTGGAAGGCCAGGACAATTAAATGATCTTTGGGTACAAACCGTAGGTCGTTTTCGATGAATTCGAGCTGTTGCTGGTTTAGGCCTCCCCAATATCCCTTCCCATCGCGGGGGTCTGGATAGATAATATCGTCAAGCACTATAAAATGGACGTTCCCGTGGTTGAACGCATAATTTGAAGGACCAAAGTGCGCTTCGTATGATTCATCTGACAGGGAATCTGCTTTGACATCAAAATTAATATCGTGGTTACCCATGACATTGAACCAGGGAACACCTACTTCCTGGGTAGCTTCTATATAAGGGTTGAAAAGGCTGGGTTTATTTCCTACCAGGTCTCCCAGGCTCATCCCGAATTCAACGCCTCCAACACCCCTGAGCTCGTCGATGACGGCATCCCGGTAATAGGATACTTCATCCATGGTATATACCTGCGGATCTCCGAACAGCAGCATCTTGAAATCATTGCCGACCTCATTTTTTACCAGCGGAAAATTCACTCGTTTTGGCAGGTCTCCGGTAGGGGCAACCCCTTTGTATTCAAGTTCGGGAGACCCTGCTGGTTTATGAATGTAGAAGAATTGCGGTAATTGATGCTGGTTAACGGGTACATTGTAATTTCCCGGCTTAATCACAGCAATAATATTGTCGTCTCCAACCATCAGTTCGTAATACCCTTTCCGGTCAGTTTGGACTACATCAACACCATTGGTTACGGAAACGCCGGCAATGCCGTCTTCTCTTCTTTCTTTCTCTCCGTTTCCGTTCCGGTCTTCAAAAACATATCCCTTTGCAAGTTCCTGTGCAAAAGATCCGAACGAAAGTAATACAAGTGCTAGAGTGTAACTGATGGTGTGTTTTTTCATGAATATGTACATATTAAAAACCAAAGATACTATTTGAGACCAAACATTCTCAAATCTGCCGCAAAGATGCGACCTTCGTGTTTCCATAATGTCTCCCCGATGTTAGGAAACCATTATATCATTCATTTAGCAAGTTCATCCAATTCCAGCCAGCGAAGGGTTCTCACGTCGATCTCAGCGGCTATTTCTTCAATCCGCCTGCCGCATTCCTGCAGTGCTTCATAATCAAGATCGCCGGAACCCATACGGGAAACCAGTTCGCTTTTTTCGGTTTCGAGAAGTTCGATTGCAGGTTCCAACGCTTCGTATTCCTTTTTTTCCTTAAAGGTCATTTTCCGCTGGGCCGGGGTTGTAGCAACGGACTTCCCGGCGGGGTCGTCAGACCATGTCCGGGCGGGGTCGGTGGACGACTGGACCACCGGGTCAGACGGTGCCTGGTTTCGCTTTTTACTTGCGGCTTGCCGCTTCAGGATGTCTTGCTCTTCCAGCTGCTTCCGTTGAATTTCTTCCTGTTCTGCCCGGTAATCGCTATAGTTTCCGTTGAAAATGCGCACGCGGCCGTCTCCTTCAAATACGAAGAGCTGATCTACAAGATGATCCATGAAATAACGGTCGTGTGATACCAGTAGGAGGCAGCCCTTGAACTTTTCCAGGAACTCTTCCAGAACATTGAGAGAGCCAATATCGAAGTCATTGGTGGGTTCATCCAGTATCAGGAAATTGGGGTGTCTGACCAGCACTTTTAACAATTGCAGCCGCTTCCGCTCGCCGCCACTGAGCCGGTTCACGTAGGTGTATTGTTTTTCGCGGGGGAAGAGGAACATTTCCAAAAACCTGGAGGCGGATACCTGCGAAGCGTCTGACAGGGTAATGAACTCAGCGATGCTGGTGACTTCCTCAATTACCCGGCGCTGAGGATCCAGATCAACCGTTTCCTGGGTAAAATAACCGAATTGAGTGGTGACTCCGGGAATAATTTTCCCTTGATCCGGGGTCAGGCGGCTGGTGATCAGGTTCAGAAATGTTGATTTCCCTGCTCCGTTTTGCCCGACGATCCCAATGCGGTCATGCTTTTTGAAGATATAGGAAAAATCATTGATGAGAGGTTGGTCTCCGAAACTTTTGGATAGATGGTGGCACTCCAGGATCTTGCGTCCCTGGCGGGTTTCTTTCATGTCCAGTTCCAGCTTGTCTTTCTTAACTGATCTGGAGGCCTTTTCCTTTAATTCATGAAAGGCCTCGATGCGGCTTTTGGATTTGGTGCCCCTGGCTTTCGGCTGCCGGCGCATCCATTCCAGCTCTTTACGCAGGAGGTTGCGGGCACGGTCGGTTTCGGCCTGAAAGGCTTCTTCCCGTTCTGATTTCTTTTCGAGGAAAAAGGCGTAATTTCCTTTATAGCGGTACAGGTTACCACGGTCTAATTCCAGGATCTCTGTAGCCACCCGGTCCAGAAAATACCGGTCGTGTGTGACCATAATAAGGGTAATTTGCTTGCCAGAGAGATAATTCTCCAGCCATTCAATAGCCCTCAGGTCTAAATGGTTAGTAGGCTCGTCCAGCAGGATCAGGTCGGGATCGGCCAATAGTAACTGAGCAAGGAATACGCGCTTACGCTGACCTCCCGATAAGGTGCCAAAGGTTTGATCCAGATCGGGAATTCCCAATCTGCTGGTAATTTCCCTGACCCGCGATTCGTAATCCCAGGCATTGAATTCCTCCATCTTCTCCTGCAATGCCTGCATGGTATCGGCCGAAGCATGCGGATCATTAATCGCTTCCTCATAGGCTTTCACAACGGCAGCCACTTCATTATCGGCTGGAAAAAGAATTGCCGATAACGGGGTGCGTTCGTCGATGTGAGGTTGTTGATGAAGGAAACCAATCCGTGTTCCCTCCAGGACGCTCACATTTCCCAGGTCCGGCGCTTCT
>DATCYD010000212.1:0-12151 GCA_036570465.1 Anseongella sp. | reverse complement strand
AAGATCATCAGAAACCCATTATGCATGATGATCCAGTCCCCCTGCGCATCCTGCAGCATCTGGCTGATACGAGTGGTCCTGATCCGCCGACGTAGGGGCAGATCGGCGATCTTGTGCATCCGATCGTTCCTGATTACGTAAAGTGAATGATAGGTACAAACATACATGGCACCGTCCAACCCCTCTTCCAGGGCAATGATTTTCTCTTTCCGGGGATTGGAAACCGGTATAGGTTGGGGCTTCTGACTGGTAAAATGTCGTATCCGCCTTAAATCGGGAGAAACATACCAGTAAGTCCCCCGGCTGTCCTGCCGGAGCACAAAGGGTTCCGTTGCCCCCTCGTCAAGCAGCCAGTCAAGTGGATCGTCCATCCGGATACGTCGTGCCTTCCCGTTCAGCGGATCAAAAATATCCAGGGCCCGGTTCTCGTGTAATATCCACATCCGATTTTCCCGGTCAAGGTATATCGCCTGGATCACATCGGAACTTATCGTCGAACTGTCAAGCGGATCGTAATGGAAGGTTCTTACCTGGTATCCGTCATAACGCGCCAATCCATCCCGGGTGCCCAGCCAGATAAAGCCCACGCTATCCTGTACAATGGCATTTATGTACCCTTGAGGCAATCCGCTTTCCACGGTAAGCGAGCGGACAGTGGTTCTCAGTTCGCTGACCTCCGGCTCTTCTACCCCCGGCTGAGCCATAACGTGACTAAAAATCAGGAAAACGGCATTGATCAGAAGGTACAGTGTAAAGGTTCGGCCCAAAATCGAAAATTTTTGTCCCAAAATTGAAAACCCGCCTGCCAAAAGTCGGATAACATTGCAATAAGCAATAATTAAAGGTATTGATTTTTCTGATTTATCCTCATCTGAAGCCCAAAATATGAACCCTTTTTACCCCTGTTCCGAGCAGTCTGCCCATATTCGTCCCGTCAGGTACCGAAGGCGAAGGCTGCATTTCTGCGGACATATACTCTTCCTGCTGGCCCTTTTTCTGATGAAAGCCGGATGGGTGAACGGACAGGATGATAATCACCTGGACGGTGCGTCGGATAGAAATGAGATCATTGGGGCAGGGTATGATGACTATGGAGCGTATGTTGACATCATCATCACCTTTTTTGATGATAATGACGATGACAGCTGGATCGAGAAAGGCCGCATTTATTGCACGCCTTCGGGAGGGAATAAAAAGGAGATCATCTATTTAAATAGCTGGAACCAAGATGACGGGGGAGACGACCACGACTATGAAATTTATATAGCGCCAAGGATAGGCAGAGTACGCGTACGAGGCATTGATCTGAGCGATGATAATAATTATGGCACGGGTGGCTTTAGCTGGATCAGGGACGACGGAGGAAACCACAATGTAGATGCTGCACAAATTGCCGCTTTAGAGATCAGATGGTACGTTCCCGGGGATTATGCAGGAAAGAATCTAAGTTTTTCCTACACGCGCGACGTACATGATGCAGGAGGTGATGATGAAGAAATTGTCGACAGCGGATCACCCAATAATTTCATAGGCGGAAGTCATACGGCAACCCCTCTCTCAACCCTTACAATTTCTCCCTGGAAGTACTCGGTCGAATCCGGCAAAATGGCTATCGGATATTCTTTTTCAGCTAAGAATATCCATGATACCAAAATCACGTTCGCCGGACAAGTGCAAGATGGCGGTACCAGCGAGGTGCCTTCCGGTAGCTTTAATAGTCCTCTTATCAGCGATACTTCGAGAAACCTTCCAGTGACCGCCCATGCCATTGTGAAACCATTTAAATATATAATCTCTCCTGGAGGCATCTTCGGTGGGGAATCCGTAATGGACTCAGTATACCTTGCCAGTTATTCTCAAACCCAAGATATCCTGATCCCCGCCTATATCTGGCCCGATTCACTGAGTGTCACCTACGATGGGGCAGATACCGTGACCCTTTCCTGGCAAGTACCCCTGCCGGAGGATGAGGATTTCATCACCGGAGGCAATTTTGAGATACAGCGCTCCACCGACCCGGATTTTGAGGAAAATGTAAAATCAATCGGAACCATCCCCTACGACGCGCACGAGGAGATGTATTCGATGGAGGATAACCTGTCCGACCTCAAAGGCGGCACCCAGGTCTATTACCGCTTAAGGCGCACCGAATCAAGCGCCAAATGGGGTTGGGGAGAAACCCGGGATGCCCAGGTGGAGGTCATCGTAGCGGATACTGTTCAGGCGGACACGGCCCGGTTGGATGAGACCGATAGACTCCAGGCGATCATTACCTGGGAGCCCTTCCAGGGGGTCTGGACCAACGGCACAACGTTTACCCTCAAAAAAGAAAACGTCACCACGGGCGAGACCACAAACATCGAAGTAACCGAGGAAGAAGCCCGTTCAGGAGAATATATTGATGAAAGCATCCAGTATTGCAAACAATTCTACTACTCCATTGAACTTAAGCAGGGGAACGGATACCCCTCCCCGGAGGAAACCGACGTCCCCGGCACAGTCCTGGGCATTGCCATCGGGAATATTTCGGATCTGGAGGCATCCAAGGGCTATTTTACCGACCGGGTCGAATTGAACCTGCAAACCGCCGGAGGGTTTGATTCCTACCTGGTGGGACGCCGGGAATATGGCTCATCGGCTGATTTCCTGCAAATCGCAAGTGTTCCCGCAACAGCGGCGACAAAGTCGGTAAGCATTGTCGACAACCGGGGCGCGCCGGGAATTTATTACGAATACAGGGTCGTCGGAGCGGTCAGTTGCGGGGATTCCATCCGGTACTCCCGCGACACGCTGTACGACATTGGCTTCCGCAATCCCACCGGGAATATTTACGGGCGCATTACCTACGAAAATGGGCAGGCGGTGCGGGACGCGATGGTACGCCTCGAAAATGACGATGAAGAACAGCTTGGGCAGAGTCTCTACCTGAATGGAAGCGCCGGTAGTTACCTGCAGCTGGACTCCCTGAGAATCCCCTTCAGCGATTCAACATTTACCATTGAAGCGTGGATCCGGCCCGATGACGACGCACCGGCAAGCCAGGTGATCTTCAGCCGGAACGGTCAATACGAAGTGGGCTTCGATAACGCAGGGCTGCTTTACTTCAGTTATAACGGACAACGCGTCAGCGGCGCCTATCATAATACGCCAGGAACCTTTGTTCACGTGACCGGTATCCATTCCCTGGACACCCTCCGGCTCATGCTCAACGATTCCCTGATCGCCGAGGCGATCCATCCCTTTGCACCTGCTCCTGCCTCAGATTCGATCGTCTATTTTGGACGGAATGAAGCAGGCAACCACTTCAGGGGTTATCTCGATGAGGTGCGTGCCTGGAACACGGCGCTGAGCGTTGAAAATATTTCCAGGCTATATAACAGGCTCCTGTCAGGTGGAGAAGAAGGACTTACCGCTTACTGGCGTTTCAACGAAACCATTGTTGATCAGTTCTACGACCTTTCACACCAGGACGATCATTACAATCGCAATGACGGAAACATGAACCCGTCACAGGTAAAACGCTCCGATATAATCCCCACCCCCGGCCAACTCTCACTGAGAGCCTATACCGATAGTACCGGCAATTATATGATCACCGGAATTCCTTATTTCGGCAATGGAAGCACGTGGTCCATCGTGCCGCTGCTGGGCACCCATCAGTTCGACCCTGTGCTGGAACGGCGGCTGCTCTCAGCCGAAGACCCTTCGTTCACGGTTAATTTCGTGGATAAATCTTCCTTCCCCGTATCCGGTTATGTTTACTACCTCGATGGCACGGTGCCGGTCGAAGGGGTGCAATTCCAGATCGATGGCAGGTATGCCCAGAAAGATAACGGCGAACTGATCCAGACCGATGTAAACGGGAAATTCACGATCTCGGTGCCGGTGGGCACTCATGAGGTGAAAGCCGTCAAGAATAACCACGTATTTGTCAACCAGGGCAAGATCACCGACCGCTTCGGACGAGACCTGAATTATCAGGGACCCATCAGCGAACGCATCCTGCGCGACAGCACGACCATCCGTTTCATCGGCCGGGTAGCCGGCGGCGCGCACCAGGAATCCCTGCCGCTTGGGCATTCCGTGTCGCGCAACAACCTTGGAAAAGATATCAGCATTACGATGCGCTTGCCCACCGAAGGCAAATACGATCTCCATTCGGGCAGTCCGGATACAACCGTGTGGGTTCCCCACCAGGCGCATCCCGGCGACGACCCTGAAGAAGTACATGAAACCCGGATTATTTATGATCAGGACAAGGTGGTTATCTACCCCGATTCCATTACCGGGGAATTCATGGTCAACCTGATCCCCGAAAAATTCATCGTCGATCACGTCAGCGTCACCGGTTGGGGAGATCTGCTGGACGGCGAAGCGCTGGCCATGGACTTTACTAACAAATTCCAGGAACAGTTCTCCATGCATTCCTACACCGATTCCACGGAGAACGGAGGCGGCTGGGATTATACTGATTATGTTGATTCGGTGGCCTATAACGATAGTTACCAATTCATTGAAAGGGTCAGCCCTTCGATGAGCATCGTGCAGGTGGAAGCTTCAGGCACTGGCCAGAAATGGTTCGGCGACGAGACGTATAGCACCCTCGATGGCGACGGGGAAGAAATCGAGATACCCGTCGTTGACACCACTAAAACCGGTCGCGAAATGTACCTGCTTGGTTACCCGATATTCCGGCAAGGCACGGAGTACTACCTTCGAATAAATGCCTTTGAAGAATATCCGTTTTATGAACGGGTACTCGAAGACGGCACTCCCGTTATCGCCGAAGAAGGCGGCCAGGAAGTCAGGGACCGCGTGCCGACCAGCGACGGGCAGGTTACCCTGTTCAACACCATCCGGAACGGCAGCACCTCCGCCGATATGCTTAGCCTGGACTCGACAGGAACAGGATATTATACCTTTCTGGCCGGTGATCCCGCCATTACGGCGCCGGGACTCAAAAGCCTCTCGGTAACAGTGCGTTTCGGCCAGGCAACTGATCTTAACTGGAGCTGGCTGGGTCAGCCAAAACTGGAAGGGTTTGTAATGGGACTGAAAATGACTGGAACCGATTTCGTAACGGCCGGCCCTGATAAATTGCTGGCCGTGTTACGCGACCCCCCGGGAAGCCGTAGTTATTCGTTTATTGAAGAAGGTTCTACGTTTCGATCCAGCAGTGCGTATAAAACTTCGGTCGATCAGGCAGCAAATGCAGCTGCAATTGCCTTAATGGGAAGCAGCGAGACCGCTTTCACGGGGACTGGTGCGGGAGTTATCGTGAAGATATCGCAAACAGATAGCGAGGTTGGTGTCGGCGTAGTCCATGAAGAGCATTTTAATCATTCCAACAAAAAAGAAACGTCCACCACGATTACCAGCAGGTTCCAGACCAGTGATGCTCCGGTATTCGTGGGGGCTCCCGGAGATGTTTATATCGGACATTCCACGAATATCACATACGGCCAAACCCGAAATGCCATTATCATACATCGGGAAGACAAAAAAGCTGCCGATTCGGTGCTTTATGATCCCGCGCTCCACGATCCGGATACTTCCCCGGACTACCTTGTCGTGATGCGGGAAGGGATCAATTTCGGGGAGCAATTCGGCACTTTGTTCGCTTACCCTCAGCAACACATCGTCAAAGTATTGATCCCCAACCTAACACATATCCGAAATTCTATGCTGTTGCCACCGGGAACGAATGGACAGACGCTTGCCAACAATTCGGGGAACCCAGTTTATGTATCTAAACTGGAGGCTAGCGACCCGAATTTTGGCAAATCAAACGACGACATGGAAACCTTCGGGGAACGGAGCGAGGACCTGGGTTTTAACGACGGCGAAAGTTACACGATCTATTTCCCGGAAGACATGGATTACCGGACCGACACCATTATGGTCCTAAACCAATACATCAAAGATTGGGAACGTCGGATCGCCGATAATGAAAAACAGAAGGTAGAAACAGGCAATCCCGAGAACCGTTCATTTCATGCCGGGAGCCCTTTTACCCATTCGGAACAATTCTCTGAAACCAAGACTGAGACCAATTCATTCAACATTATCCTCGCCACAAGAGTATTTTTTGACCAATCGTTTGAGATTAAAGAACAAGGCATCAAGCTTACGCTGGACGAATCCATCGGCACCAGCCAGGGAGGCGAGTTTGAAGATTCCGAAGAAACAACAAGAACCATCGGTTACACCCTCGCCTCGGATGGCACCGACGATTATATTTCGGTGGATATCGCCAAACCCGACGACGGCGGCTTCGTATTCCGCACCCTGGGCGGCGCTACCGCCTGCCCCTACGAAGGCGAAGAAGTCACGCAGTACTATAACCCCGGAACAGTGATCAACGTCGCTACCCAGCGGATCGAAGTCCCGGCCCTGACGGTGGATCAGGCGGTGGTGAACGATGTGCCCGCCAGCCAAAAAGCGTCCTACACGCTGCGGATCAAGAACGAATCGGAAGCTCGCCTGCCCACGACGCTGATGCTGAGCTATGTCGATACCGACAGCATTAAAGGAGCCACTATTTCGGTGGACGGCCTGCCCATCGGAGGCACGGGCCGACCCATTCCTGTGCAGTACGGGCAAACGGTGACCAAAGTCATCACCCTAAGCAAAGGCCCCGAGGCCATGGACTACGATAATATTCCCATTATCCTGAAATCCGCCTGCCAGTACGACCCTACCGGCTACCAGGAGACCATTGCTGATACCGTGCTGATCTCAGCCCATTTCGTACCCGCCTGCGGCAACGTAAATATTAAATCGCCCACCGGGCAATGGATCCTGAACACGAAATCGCCCCTGAATGATGATGATAAGCGGTACCTGCCTCTGGTGATCGACCAGTTTGACCTCAGCAACAGCTTGTTTCACCGGATCGAATTGCAATTCAAGCCCGCCGCTTCCGGCACCTGGATCACCGCCATGAAGTTTTACGCTGACTCGGCGGCGTACAAGGAAGCGAAAGGCGAAAAATTATTCATCACCAATCCGCAGGAGATCCTGTATAACCTGGAGATGGACGATGCCTCGTTCAACGATCAGGGCTATGACATCCGGGCAGTCAGTATCTGCAAGCTGGGGCCTGACGATTTCATCACGACTCCCTCTCCGGTAATCTCCGGCCTGAAAGACACCTACAGCCCCCGCCTGTTCGGCAGCGCCCAACCCGCCAACGGCGTACTCGGAGTGAGCGATGAGATCCGCCTGAACTTCAACGAGACCATCGCCGCAGGGCTTCTTACCTACCCCGATTTCCAGGTGCGCGGCATCCGTAACGGGTCCATTGGCAATCATTCGGTTTCAGCCATTCTGGACGGGAACGGGGACTACCTGGCCACCGAATTTGAAAAGAATTTAAGTGGCAAGAGCCTCACCATGGAACTATGGGTGCTGCCCGATGCCGGAACAGCAAGCTCGGGTGGGACACTGATCAGCCACGGGGATCTCAATCAGTCGATGGAACTGGCCCTGACCACCGACAATTTCCTGGAAGTGACCGTTGGCGGAAAAACTGTCCGCAGTGAGCAGCCACTCCCGGTAGAGCCCGGAGAATGGGCCCATGTCGCCCTGGTGTATCATGCGTCCGGCAGCGATGCAGGGAACCCGGGTAACGCCGCCGGCGCCTCGGTCTCGGCCTTCTATAATTTCGTGGAAGTGATCCACAACGTCCCGGCACCCGCCTATATGGGTAATGGGCATTTCGAGCTCGGACGAAGCATCAGGCAGAGCGGGAACTACTTTAAAGGAAAGATGCACGAAACCAGGATTTGGGGGGAAGCGCTGACCGCCCTGCGTTTGCAGACGAACAGCCTCCGCATTCTTTCCGGCGCCGAGAACGGCCTGCTGGCCTATTACCCGATGAACGAAGGGAAAGGCAGCGTGGCCTTTGACAAAGCCCATGGCTCCAATGCACGCTTGGTGGGCGAATGGTCCACCCCGCCCGGCAAGGCCCTTGCCTTCAGCGGGAACGGACAGCTGAAAATAAAAACCGGCAGCATCCCCATTACCGACGAAATGGATTATACCATGGCGCTTTGGTTCAAAGGGGACCCGGGTCAGAATGACGCTGCCCTGGCTTCCAACGGGCGGGGCGAAGGAGATGAACTGGGAGGATCATACGATTTGTTTTTCCTTGGTTTCGAGGGAGGTAAACTAACCTTCCGGAACAATAACTTTAGAATTCAGGTGGACGGCGATTACCTGGACGATGAATGGCACCATGTGGCCCTGGCCGTCAATCGCACCTCGGGAACCGCCCAGCTGTATGCCGACGGCGAGCTGCTTACCTTCTTCGACGCCCGCAAGCTGGGCGGAGTCGCCGCTCCCTTTATTTATCTGGGGGCACGGGGCTGGCAGGATGCCAATGACGCCTTCACGGTCCATTTCGACCGGCATTTCAGCGGAGAGATCGATGAGTTCCGGCTGTGGAATACGTACCTTAATCAAACATTGATCAACGCAGACAACAATACCCGCCTGGAGGGAACCGAGTTGGGCCTGCTGGCTTATTACCCCTTTGAGACCTACGTCGAATTTCAGAATAACCAGGAACTGGCCTTTACCCTGAAAGACATGAAAATGCCCCATGACCCTAAGATAGACGCCCCTATTGCCGAAAAGCTCAACGTAACCGAAACGGATGACAAGGCGCCCATCAAGGACCGGGGACCGGTAGAAAACCTGCAATTCGATTTTGTGGTGAACGACGACGCGCTGATCATCACCCTGCTGGAACCCCGCCAGGCGGTAGATAAAACCATTGTTACCTTCCGGGTAAAAGATGTCCGCGACCTGAACGGAAACGCCCTTCAGTCACCTGTTACCTGGAGCGCTTACATCAATCGCAACCAGCTTAGCTGGAGCGATCCGGAGTTCACCCTTTCCAAGGAACTGTATGCGCCGATGGAATTTGAGTCGTACGTTGTCAACAGCGGCGGTAACATCCAGAATTTCAGGCTCAATAACCTGCCCCCCTGGCTCGATGCCAGCCCGATGAGCGGCACGGTGGATCCATTGGGGCGGCAGAAGATCACTTTCACCGTGCATCAGGGGCTGAATATTGGCAGTTACGACGAGGTTATATACATGCTGAATGACAATGATGAGTCAGAAGCGTTGCCCCTGACCCTCACCGTCAAGGGTGAAGAACCCGACTGGCAGGTGAATCCGGCCGATTTCAACTACAGCATGACGGTCTATGGCAAGTTGCAGATCGACCATATCTTCTCCAGCGACGAGAACGACATGCTGGCTGTCTTCCAGGGAGGAACCTGTGTGGGAGTGACCCGGAACAGCTATAGTGCCGGGAACGACCATTGGTATGCACTGCTCACTATATATGGCAATGAACCCTCGGGCAGCGAACTGGAATTTCGCATCTGGGATGCCAGCACCGGGAAGATCTATCAGGCCAGTCCTTCAATGGAGCTCGCCTTCCAAAGCGATGCCATCGCCGGTACTTCGCGCCAGCCCGTGATTTTCAGGGGGGAAGAATTGATCTTTCAGGAGCTTGATCTGCACCAGGGATGGAACTGGATATCGCTGAACGTGACAGGGCCGGCCATGAACGATGTCGCGGCTACCCTATCCAATGGCCTGTGGCAAGCGGGCGACATCGTCAAGAACGTCGAGCTCGGCTTTCACCAGTATTCAGTCAGTTCCGGCTGGGTTGGCTCCATGGAAGGCTTTAACAACCGTTCCCTGTTCATGATCAGCTCTTCCTCCGACCAGTCGCTCAGCATCGGCGGCATTCCGGTGGATCCGGCAGCCACCCCGATTGAGATCAAAGGGAACCGCTGGAACTACATCAGCTACCTGCCCCAGGTCAGCATGACCGTCACCGAAGCTCTGGCCGGCTACGCCGCCTCGGAAGAGGACGTGATCAAATCCCAGACCGGCTTTGCCATGTACGATTCCCAGAACGGATGGATGGGCAGCCTCACCCATCTACAACCCGGACAGGGGTACATGCTTTACCGAAAGGCCGCCGGCAATGAGTCCCTGCAGTATCCCACCCTGGGTGGCAGCCTGATCAACGGCCTGCGGAATCAGCCGCAGATTGCCCTCAAGGGAGGCTCCGGTCAGGACGCAGGCGGCCTGACCACAGCCAATCGCCTGATCGCGGCCGGGCACCTGTCCGCAGCCGATCAACTGCAAATGCCGGTAGCCGGCAATTACCGGTACGCCTCGAACATGACCGTCGTGGCGGCCCTGGACCACTCTTTTGTCCTGCAGCCCGGCGACCGGGTATTGGCTTATGCCGGAAATGAGCTCCGGGGCAAGGCCGGAGCCATCACTCTTCCCGGCACCGGAGAACAGCGGTTCTTTATCAATATTGGCGGCGAAGAACCCGAATCGGTTCGTTTTGAGATCGAGCGCCGCGGGCGCGTCATTGCCCGCTCCGCCACCGTGATCAGCTACCTGAACAACGGCCTGACCGGTACCTTGAAACAGCCGCTGATCATTGTCACAGAAAACCGGTTCGGAAAGATCACCACGTTCCCGAATCCGTTCGGAAAACAGGTGAACGTCCGCGTAGAACTCACCGATCAGGCAATGGACGCCGGCAGTAACGACGACGGCGCCAACATCAGTAACGGCGACGGCGCCAACATCAGTAACGGCGACGGCGCGAATGTCAGCAACGGCAATAGTAGCGCCAGCGCCGAACTACAGATGGCGGTTTACGATGTCAAGGGCAATAAGGTCTTCGAAGGCCCCGTGGAACGGATCACCGCCGGCCCCTATCTCACCAGTTGGAACGGCCGGAACGCCGGCGGACAACCGTGCCCCCCGGGGGTGTATTTCATCGGGGTCACCGTCAACGGGCTGCCCCTGATGCAAAAAGTCATTAAAATAGACACATACCAGTAAAGTTCACCACCATGTTTACGTTTTATTGCTTAGAAATAGACAACGACCAGCGACGGCCACAGGGCCCACAACGATCCGGACGCCCTCGACGGGTCCTGCACACGCGAACAATACTGACGACGATCGCGATACTGGCCGCGCTGGCCGCCGGAAGTTGCAAGAAAAAAAAGGAAAAAGTTTACCCTCAATATCCACCTCCGTCCTGGAAGACAGAAGTCACCGGCCAGTTCACCTACACCATGACCGCAGTGGTGAAACTGCCTCCGGAGCTGGAATCCGCTAACCAGGCCGGCGATGAGCTAGCCGCCTTTATCGGAGACCAGTGCCGCGCCGTGGCTGAACCCGTCCAGGCTGGTTCCAGTCAACTGTTCTATCTCCTCATTCAGGGAGACGCCGCCGAGACCGAAAAAGTAACCTTCCGCTATTTCAGCGCCGCCACCTCTTACATTTATATCGCTGACAACACGCTGACATTCAAACCCGACGAAAACTACGGAACCGTGGACGAACCGCGAACGCTTGTGTTAGAACCCAGGGAATGAAGATATTAAACACACGGGTTCGCGTCCATCAAAATACTTGTAGGTGAGTACGAATTCCTGATGACCCAGTGATTCGGAACTGGTACGCCGTCCCGCGGCAGTTGCCAGCATGCGTGCAAAGATTTCCTTTCCAACCGCATCAAGGGTTGCTTCCCCCGTTAAAATTTTTCCCGCGTTTATATCCATGTCATCTTCCATACTGGTATAGGTATCGGGATTGGCGCAAACTTTAATGACCGGAGAAATGGCGGAACCCACTACCGAGCCCCTCCCTGTAGAAAATAGCACCATATGGGAACCGCAGGCGATCAATTCCGCAATTTCAGCGTTATCATTGATATTCGGCCACCCGAATTTTGGCAATCCGTCAGGTACGACATCAAGTAGATACAGACCACCCGCGGGAGGTAATTCGCAAGGCTTGATAATGCCTCGTATCTTTGATGTACCACTTTTTGAGTAAGCTCCGAGAGACTTTTCTTCAATCGTCGTCAACCCGCCTTCCGCATTGCCCGCGGAAAAACTGCTGTATCCCATCAACTGATAGTATCGCTTTGCCTTCTCTACTGTTTCAATTAGGCTTTCACCAATTGCGCCGTTAATCGCCCGCTCAGCCATCAGGTGTTCGCACCCGATCAGTTCTCCGGTTTCCTCGAAAATCGCCGTTCCTCCTGCTTCCACCAAACGATCGAAAGCAAAGCCCATCGCGGGATTAG
>DATCYD010000211.1:0-8086 GCA_036570465.1 Anseongella sp. | reverse complement strand
TGGACGGGGAGTATATCGGATTGGAAAGACCTTATACATCGGGATTTCTGGGCCTGCCAATTTCAGAATTCTATTCCTTTGAATCCCTGACCGGTTTCAGTACCAATCCCTTTGGCACCGGACAGGATGAAGCCTCGTTCCAGCGGCTGGACAAGATAGATCCGCAGAACGGTTACCTGGGACATGCCTATGATGGTATTTACATTCCCATGGAGAATATAAACAGCGTCATTGCCAATATTGCCGAAACCGATATTATTGATCCTGCTTTGCGTGATCAATACCTGGGACAAATGTATTTCCTTCGTGCCTGGTATTATTTTCATGGCGTACGGTTGTTTGGAGAAATTCCTCTTAAAGTAACTCCTACCCAAACGATCCAGGACGGAACACTGCCCAAAGCCACGATAGACCGGATCTATACCCAGATCGTCGAAGATCTTACCAAAGCTGAATCCATGGGTTTGGCATGGACAGATAATACCGGTCATGTTTCCATGGGTGCTGTGAAAGCCCTGCTGGCCGAGGTGTACCTTACCATGGCTGGCTATCCGCTTCAGAAAGGGGCCGAATATTACCAACTTGCCTATGATAAGGCAAAAGAGGTCATTAATAGCGACCAGTTCAGCCTGTTCGCCAATTATGCCGATTTAAGGAATCCCGCCAACGAAAACAGCGGAGAGCATATATTTATGGTACAGCGTCTGGCAGATGTCTCCAATAGCGAGCTACATTATGCCATGCTGCCCAGCCCCGGCAAAACAGATCCACCCATTTCGGTGAATAATTTCTTTGACCCGGCGCTGCTGCCTACCATGGATTTCTACAACAGTTACCCGGCCGGAGACAAACGCACTGAAGATCATGCCTATTTTTATGAATACGCTCCCGGCGAAGTCATGAATTACAAGTACTGGGATCAGGCGGCGTCAATGAGCCCGCCTTCCGGTGCCAATATACCGTTGATCCGTTATGCGGATGTGCTGCTTACCTGCGCAGAAGCAAAGGCAAACGTGGACGGGGGGAGTACCAATGATGCTATTGCATTGGATGCCTGGCAAGCTGTGCACAAGCGCGCCTTACCGGGTGCTGCGGTGCCCGCGTCTCTGACGGTGGAGATGGTATTGAAGGAGCGTTTCTGGGAACAAGCGTTTGAATACAAAATTTGGTTTACCATGATCCGCACCCGGCAGACAATGGACGTTTCCACTGGTAATATCATCGGTCTCATCGGCCATAAGGCAACCACGCACAACAGGGCGTTTGAAGAAAGCGATCTGCTGCTGCCATTGCCTTACGATGAAACGCTTCAGAACCCGCGTCTTAACGACCCGGCAGAGTAACAAAACTGTATTCCCTGCTTGCCAATATTATGTCAGAATAGGTCAATTATTAAATAACGTCCTCGTTTTTTTTGTAGTTAATTTGATCTGTTGACATGGTTTTTCCATGACACTGACCTGAATCTAAACCAATTACCATGCATAAGTTTTACTTACGCGTATGCCGGTTTGTTTTGCCTATGGCCTGCCTGCTGTTTCAGAGCGGGAGGGCACAAGCCGTCCAGCTGCAAGAGCCGGTCCATACCATGCAAAAGAAACAGGCCGATACCTTGCACCTGTTGTACGGCGACCGGCCGGCCGCGGAGAATATTCAATCCGTTTCTACCCTGGGCACCGGGGCGCTAACATCAACGCCAGCGGCCTTATATACCTATGCGCTGACAGGGCGAATGACCGGGCTGGTGACCAACCAGACTGGCGGCTGGCCATTAAGAGAAGGTCTGTTTCCTCCGGATGTGAACAGGCACCTGTTGCCACTGGACCAGCGCTACCAGATGATGGTTGGGCGTCCCGGGGAACCCACTGATAACTCTGAGATCATGGCATCCCTGCGTGGGATGAGGCCGGTGACCATTATTGACGGGGTCCAACGCGATATTTCTTCCATTGCTCCGGAGAACATCGAATCTATTACCTTGCTGAAGGATGCTCTTTCCACGATTCTGCTGGGACAGCGGAGTTCGCGCGGGGTTCTTCTGGTGACCACTAAACGAGCCCTTCCCGGTGGTCCTCATGTATCGTTCACCGCACAGACAGGGGTACAAACACCAGTCGGCCTTCCAAAAACGCTTCCTGCGGACCAATTCGCCTGGCTTTATAACGAAGCTTTGCAGAACGATGGGTTGGAAGCGGCCTACACGGCGGAAGATTTTAATGCGTATCGTTCGGGAAGTTCCCCGTTTACGCATCCAAACATCAACTGGTACGATTACCTGCTTAAGGACCAGGCGCCCATCAGCCGGTATAATCTGGGTATCGGAGGTGGGGGTGCCGTTGCCCGTTACAGTGTCTCGCTCGACTATCTGAATCGCCAGGGACATTTCAGAGAGACCTCCTTTGATAATCCGTACGAAACCAATGTGAGCATTAACCGCTATGTGATCAATACCAATGTGGATGTGAACGTTAACCAGAATTTTAATGTGGCGCTTGGGATCTTTGCCCGCATCAGAGACGGCAATCAGTCTGGTGGCGGAACAACAGCAATCCTGAACAGCCTGATAACCACCCCAAGGAATGCTTATCCGGTATTTAACCCGGATGGTTCCCTGGCGGGCAGTACCAGCTGGCGAAATAATTTGTATGGCCAGGTGGGCAATACGGGTTACCAGCTGGATTACAGCCGTGACCTTGTAGCCAATATCCAGATGAAATACAAAATGGATCACTGGTTGGATGGGCTTTGGGGAAAGATCCAGGCCAATACCTCGGTCATGACTGCCACGGCCACCAACCGGAGTAAGAGCTTTCCGGTCTTTCAGATGAATGTTACCCCCACCGATACCAATTACGTTCGGTACGGAGATATTGTGGATCAGCAGAATACCTTCCGGGTCACGTCCAACGCACAGTACTGGTATGCACAGGTTCAGCTGGGTTTCGATCGAAAGTTTGGTGATCATGGCATCGGCGCGCTTATCCATGCCGATCAACGACAGGTAACGCTGACTGATCAGATTACCCGGCTGCCGGAAAAATACACTAACCTGGCTGCCCGCCTTTCCTACAATTATCTCGGGAAATATTTTGCAGAAGCAGCGGCCAATTATAGTGGGTATGACCAGTTTCTTCCCGGAGCTCGCTTCGGACTCTTTTATGCGGGAGGATTGGGATGGAATATGGCCCGGGAGCCATTTATAAAAGACAATCTTTCCTGGGTCAATCTTTTTAAATGGAGAGCCACCTGGGGACGGACTGGAAATGCCAACACCGCGTATTTTATTGGGAAGCAATATTTTGATGCGAACTTTTTCCAGGGTTACCCGTGGAATTCAGGTTCGCTCAATGGGATCCAGGAATATCCGGTTCCCAATCCCAATGTTACCTGGGAGAAAGCTGATAAGTTGAACGTAGGCCTGGATATCGCCCTGTTCAATGGCCATCTGCGTGCTACTGCCGAATATTTCCGCAATGAATATTTCGACTTGATGCAGCAGCGTGGAAAAAACACGGCTCTTATTGGAAATATGTGGCCCGACGAAAATATCGGCCGGCAACTCTTTACCGGACAGGAACTGGAAATTACCTGGGAGGATCAAACCGGCGGGCTTAGCTGGTTGATCAGCGCCAATGCATCGGTACTGAAGACGAAAGTGTTGTACCAGGATGAGGTTCGACGGGATTATGACTGGAATAAACGAACCGGACAGCCGGTGGGGCAGCTCTTCGGGTACATTGCCGAGGGATTGTTCCAGTCGCAGGAAGAGGTCGATGCCAGTGCAGTACCGGAAGAATTCCAACCACAACCTGGCGACATCAAATACCGGGACCTGAACAATGATGGAATCATTAACCAGTTTGACGAGGCACCCATCGGGAATGTCCGGCCAACAACCGCTTACGGCCTTGTGGTAGGAATCGGATTCAAGGGAATTGATGTGAGTGTCTTGCTACAAGGCATCTTTAACCGGAGCATCGCGCTAACCGGTGCCTCGGAATGGGAGTTTAATGACCTGTTTAATACCGGACAGGTTTTTGAACACCATTTAAATCGCTGGACACCCGAGACAGCGGTCACCGCCACCTATCCACGGCTAAGCACGAATTTTAATAATAATAATCGACTGATGTCATCCTATTGGGTGCATTCCGGAGATTATTTCCGGATCAAGAACGTGGACATCGGTTATACCCTGCCATCGGCCTGGACCGACCGCCTGAAGCTGGGCAGTGTACGGATCTTCGCTAATGGATTAAATCTGTTCACCTGGTCCGCTTTTGACCGGGTGGATCCCGAAGTGCACGGCAGTGCATATCCTTTACAAAAGGTGTTCAACGGCGGCTTAACCATCAAATTGTAGTACTCCATACTCCTGAAAATATGAAAAAGACAAGCATATTGACCGGTCTGGCTGCCCTGCTGCTCGTTTTCCAGGCTTGTAACAGAACCCTGGAAGTGGAGCCTCTGGAGCGCATTACCAGCGAATACCTGTGGGATACAGATGATTCGGTTGGCCAGTTTGCCAGACAATACCTGGATCACGTCTATGCCGCCCTTCCCGATGGACATAACCGTATTGGCGGGCCTGGCGGAGGCACGGGCGACCGCCTTGCTACCGCTTCTGACGATGCAATGACTTCCGAGCAGGGGAGTATTGCGGATCAAATGACAACCGGCGGTCTGACACCACTGTTCAACCCGGATGACTCCTGGATAAAATGCTACGAGGGCATCCGCAAAGCCACCATTTTCCTGGTCAATTTTCCAAAGGTACCCATGAAGGATGAAGCGTTACAAGCCGCCTGGATGGGGGAGGCCCGGTTTATCCGTGCTTTTTTCTACTTTGAATTGCTGAAGCGCTACGGCGGAGTGCCGCTGATGGGAGATAAAGTCCGTGGCCTGGAAGACGACCTGGAAATTCCCAGGAGCTCCTTTACGGAATGTGTCGATTACATTATCAGCGAAATTGACGCATCGGTAGATGGCCTGCGCTCCGATCCGGTGAACCGGGCCGATGAAGGCCGGGTTACTAAAGGAGCGGCTCTTGCATTGAAAGCCCGTGTATTGCTGTATGCCGCCAGCCCTTTGTTCAACGGCGGGAATATCGGTGGAAGCGCTGAAGAAAAAACTCTGGTGGGGTATGCCAGCTACGATCCTGAACGCTGGAAACTGGCGGCCGATGCCGCGAAGACGGTCATTGACCTGGGCGTGTTTGAACTTCACCCCGCATTCATCGATATTTTCCTGTTGCAAAAGAATGATGATAAGGGCCCCAATAAGGAAATGATTTGGTCTAAACTGAGCGGACGTACCCAGAACATCGAAGAAACAAATGCGCCGGTAGGGTACCCTTCCTCAGGTGCCGGCGGTACCGGAAGAACCAGCCCAACCCAAGCCCTGGTAGATGCCTTTCCGATGCTGAACGGGCTTCCCATTGGCGATGCCGCTTCAGGCTATGATCCGGCAGATCCCTATAAAGACCGGGATCCGCGTCTTTATGCGAGCATTTTCCATAATGGATCCATGTGGCTGAACCGGCCTGTGGAAACCTTTGAGGGAGGCGCTGATAAACCGGGTGGAACCATTGTACAAACCCGTACCGGTTATTATATGCGCAAATTCATGGGCCGTTATGAGATGCTGAATCCGCCTTATCAGAACGAATTGCATTACTACATTGTCCTGCGGTATGCTGAGGTGCTATTGAATTATGCCGAAGCGCTGAACGAATATCAGGGTCCGGTAACTGAGGTGTACGAGGCCCTGGAAGCCATCCGGGAACGGGCCGGCCTGGTGCCTTTTACCCTGCCCGTCGGGCTTGATAAGGATGAAATGCGGGTGGTCATCCGGAATGAACGGCGCATTGAGCTGGCATTCGAAGAACATCGGTATTGGGACATCCGGCGCTGGAAAATCGCTGAAGAAGTATCCGGACCTCAGGAAGGAATGCGAATGACCATGAACCGGGCAACAGGTGAAGTCACTTATCAGCGGACAGAAGTGCGTAATGCCTTGTTTATTGCGCCGAAAATGTACCTGTACCCCATTCCTTACAGCGAATATGTAAAGAACGATCACATGATACAAAACCCTGGATGGTGATGAAAAGATCAATACATTTTTCCCTTTTTACACTCCTGTTTCTTCCGTTGCTTTCATTCGGACAGCAGAAACGGATTGAAGGGATCGTTAAGGACGTTGACGGACCCCTGCCGGGAGTAACGATCATCGAAAAAAGCCGGCCGATGAACGGCGTTGCTACAAATGAGAATGGAGAGTTTAGTTTTACTTTCACCGGGGAAGCACCCCATACGCTGATCTTCCGGTTTGTAGGTTTCGTGGAACAGGAACTAACCGTTACCAGTGAAGGATGGCTGGAAGTGATCATGCAACCGAATACACAGGAACTGGATGAAGTGGTGGTGGTGGGTTTCGGAACCACCAGCCGCATTACCAATACGGGGGCCGTCAGCTCGATCAAAGCCGATGAAATCCGGAACGTTCCCACGGCGAATGTGCAGAATTCCCTGGCTGGTCGAATTCCCGGGTTTTTCAGCCAGCAGCGCGGCGGGCAGCCCGGACGGGATGCCTCGGATTACTTTATCCGGGGGGTTAGTTCACTCAACCCTGCCGGCAACCGGCCCCTTATTGTTGTGGATGATATTGAATATACCTACGAGCAATTGTCCCAGATTAATGTGAATGAAATTGAAAGCATATCCATTTTAAAGGACGCCTCTACCACGGCCATTTACGGGATCAAGGGTGCCAATGGGGTACTGGTGGTAACAACCCGCCGGGGAAGCCTGGGCAAGCCGCGTGTGAATCTGCGTATGGAATCAGGCATGCAGCAACCGGTCATGAAGCCTGAGTTCCTGAATTCCTATGAGACAGCCATGCTCCGGAACGAGGCCCTGAGTAACGACGGGTTGCTCCCCGAGTTTACCCAACAAGACCTGGAACTGTTTCGTTCCGGAGAGGATCCCTACGGGCACCCGGATGTAAACTGGTACGATGTCATCTTTAAACCATATTCCCTGCAAGCCAATACCAATGTGGACATTTCGGGTGGGTCCGAAGCGGTCAAATACTTTATTTCCGGGGGATACCTGGCGCAGAACGGAATGATCCGGGATTTCTCCAATGAACGGGCCGAGGTAAACAGTAACTATTATTTCCGCCGTTATAATTTCCGGTCAAACCTGGACATTCAGGCCACACCCAGTCTTAAGTTCAGACTGGATGCTACAGGCCGGTTCGGCGAGATCAACGAGCCGGGGACAGCCATTATCTTCAACCCGAACCAATCGGTGAATATCATGGGAGAGTTGCTGAGTTTTAACCAGACACGGCCCTACGCGGCGCCGGTCAAAAACCCCAACGGCAGCTATGCCTGGGCATTCGACACCCCGGCCGGACTGCCAACCCTTAACGCAAGACTGGCCACCAAGGGTTATTACCGGACCCGCAGAAGCGATTTTAATTTGCTTTTCGGTGGCGAACAAAAGCTGGATGCACTCACGCAAGGGCTTTCCTTTAAGGCACAGGTGGCCTATGCGAGTACCGTTGACCTGGTACGCTCGCTGAGTCGCCCCAATCCACCTGCCTATCATTACGATCCGGAGGATGGTTCCTATACCCTGGATCCCAGCAGCCGGAATGGAAACAGGTATCGACTGGAGCCGTTTACCTTATCGGCCGGTAATAATCTGGCCGAGAAGCGGGTGAATGTGGTGGCTTATTTCAACTACGACCGGACCTTTGGCGATCACCATGTATATTCCATGGCCCAGATGAATTCCAACAGCCATACCTACCGTGAACGGGTGCCGGAAAATTTCAGGGGGTATACCTTGCGGGTGGGTTATGATTATAAGCAGAAATACCTGGTAGAGTTCAATGGGGGATATAACGGTTCCGATCGTTTTCAGGCCAAAGAACGTTACGGTTTCTTTCCGGCGGTCTCAGCCGGCTGGAATATCGCTGAAGAACCCTTCTTCAGGGACCGCTTTGACTTCGTGGATCTATTGAAGATCAGGGGATCTTATGGCCTGGTTGGCTCGGATGTAGTTCTTTCGGGACG
>DATCYD010000210.1:0-7141 GCA_036570465.1 Anseongella sp. | reverse complement strand
TACAGGTTTATTTGGGCTTCGCCTACTGGTGACAGGTACACCTCATCACCGAACGCATTCCTGTTCGAAGCATTCTCAACTTTGAAATAGCCCACCATTTCGCTGCCATTGGTGCCGTCATAGGTCACCTCGGTATCATCTGCTTTGCGCACGGTTAAAATGCCTTCAAAGCTTTCGTTCAGGAAACCTGGAAGTTCGGCGGGAAAGTCAACCCAAGGGCCAAAGAAATGATCGGGATCAAGGCTGTAATCCATTTTGTCAATCTTCTTCCAGCGTTTAATATCAAGCAGGCGGGTATTCTCAAAAAAGAATTCCATCCGGCGTTCACGGCGAATTTCCCAGATAAGAGGTGATACATCTGCATCACGATCAGGATCGTTGGGAAGTGCAGCAAGCATTAAATGAGCCGTTTTTTCCACTCCCTTGGCTTCCGCTCCGGCATCCAGGGGCCGGTCACGGATGGCGTTCACCGAAAGATCCAGATCGCTCTGAGTCACGGCTGCGCCTCCATGATTAGCGGCCAGTTCTGCTTTGGCTTCAATCCAGTTCAACACTACTTCGGCCAGCCGCATCACCGGCGCATCACTGGTGTTGGTATTGCTGCCCCAGGCGGCGGGATACGAACTTCCGATATAGGTAAGCGCTTCTCGTGAGGCGAATTTGCAGGTATATATCAGGGTTGCCGCAGGGGAATGAGGACGATCAATAAAGCTTGCTTCAAAACGCGGGTCACGGGTCATGGCCAGGTCCTCCATGGAGAAGCTGGAGGCATCTGCAACCGCTGAGTTTTGCCAAACCTTTCCGTCTTTGCAAATGAAAGACTTTACCAGAGCCAGATTGGCGGCTGCCGGCTGTCCTTCCGTACCATTATTGTAAGAGCCAATATGATGCGTAATACCTACGCCTGCGTCATACGTTCTCCAGAGGATCACTTCCGGATTTCCATCAAGGCTCTCAGAAGAGAACAAGCTTTTGAAATCGCTGTCGAATTGATATAAACCGCTGTTCATCACCACTTCGGCCGCTTCAACAGCGAATTCCAGGTATTTTTTAGCCCGGGCCGCGTCCAGGCTATGATAATGCTGGTAAGTGCCCTCAAAGAGCATAAAGCGGGATATAAAAGCCGCTGCAATGTACTTGTTCAGGCGTTGTGTCCCATCGTCTTCCCGCATGTTTTCCAACACAAATTTGAAATCATCATACACGCCATCCATTACCAGTCCCCTGTCGTCACGGTCTTTGTACAGGACATCCAGCTCTTCGTCTCCGATTACCCGGTCAAAATAGGGCACATCGCCAAAGACATGCACCAGCCGGCTATATTCGAACCCACGGAAAAAGCGGGCCACGGCCATCCAGTGATTGAAAGCCTCCGGATCCAGGTTGGGTTGGGCTATGTTTTGCAACCGGTCAATAAAAATATTGGCCTTGCGCACCCAGTAAAAATTCCAGGTTGGACCCGAGTATTGGGTCATCATGGAAACAGCCGAACTGGTAGAGGCACGGCTAGAGGGAACATTGCTTTCAAAATGGCTCTGTGGACCGCGTCCGGTAAGATCATCCGAGAAGGTATATCCCCGAACCGGCGTGTAGTCGGAGCCCCACCCGCTGTTATAGCCAACGAAATAATTAGAGTAGAAGCCATTGGCAAACAGTTCGATGTCGGTCTCGTTCCGCCAGTAATTGTCGTCCACGGGTGAGGTCAGCTGCGGCCGGTCCAGTACATCGTCATTGCATGCGCACAGAAAAAGCGCCGCACTAAATAGTATATATTGAATTTTCATCTTCCTAGAAATTTAACTGAACACCAAATGAAACACTTTTAAAGGATGGCGTTCCTACGCCGGTTCTGGATAGATTGTAGTTGCTGCTGTTGAACATGGAGTATCCATTGATGACTTCCGGATCGAAGGGTAACCCGTTCAGATGATCCCAGGTCACGAAGTTTTCCAGGGCCACATAAATCCGGGCCGTTTTCACCATGACTTTTTCCAGCAGGGAAGGTTCAAAAGAATAGCCCAGCGTGATGTTCTTGATCCGAAGATATGCCATGTTCAGCAGGTATTTGCTTTGCACATGCATGTTGTTGGCGTTGTTTCTGCCGGCATTGTTGTATGCCGCCGGATAAAACGCGCCGGTATTCTCAGTTGTCCAGTAATCGTCTGCAAAGGCCGAGGGCATGGCTCCGTCTGAAGTATGGTAGCCGGGAATGGCCAGTGAGCCGTTCCCCCATATTTCACGTTTTCCTACGCCCTGGAAAAAGATGCCGAAATCAAATCCCTTGAAATCAGCCCCAAACCGAAACCCATATTCGTAACGGGGAGTGGAATTGCCGATCACCTCCAGATCGCCGTGATCATCAATTAACCCGCTGCCAGAGTTGAGTTCTCCATCGCCATTTAAATCCACAAACTTTACATCACCCGGGCCAAAATGAAAGGTGGCGTCGGTTTCAAGATAGGTTTGATAAACCGGATCGCTTCCCTTCAATTTGTAGGTTTGATCGCCGGCGTACAGTTCGCTTTCCGCTTCCGTTAACGTAATCATTTCCGGTTTATCATCTGTCCCTATTACAAAATCATCTTTCTGGAACAAGCGGTCTGTGCGGTAGCCCCAGATCTCTCCGTATGTTTTTCCTGCATACCACCCGTTGACTCCCTTTGCCGTGCCGTATGACGTAATTGTCGTTACAGCGTCGGAAACATTGGCCCGGAAGTAAATGCCAAGGCCATTATCAAACAGGTGATTGAAATCCACAGCAAGTTCCCACCCCTTGGTTTCCAGCGCTCCGAGATTGGTTTGCGGGGCGCCTGCGCCGAATGTAACAGGAATGCCTTCAATGGGCATGATCATGTTTTCGGTGCTTCGCTTAAACCAGTCGAATGAGAGCCCGAGGCGGTTGTCCAGCATCCGGGTGTCCAACCCGATGTTCAGCGAAGTAATGTCCTGCCAGGTTACGGATGAAGAGACCGCTGTGGGAGTGCCCACATAGCTTAACCGGGAACCGTTGGCGCCAACCCAGGTGGACAGGTCCGGATCAAGTGTGGGGATATACAGGCTGTTCGGGACGGTTTGGTCCCCGATCGTACCCCATGATCCCCTGATCTTAAGCAGGTCCAGTGCCCCTTCGGCGCCTTCCATAAAGGCTTCGTTACTCAGCACCCAGCCGGCAGAGACTGAGGGGAACCATCTCCATTTCAGATCGGTAGGAAACTTCGATGAGCCATCGTAGCGAAGGCTTCCCTCTATCAGGTATTTATCTTTATACCCGTAATTGATCCGGCCAAAGTATCCAAGCTGCGATTCCCAACCCTCATCGCCACCGCCGGTCCAGTTGCCGATGCCATAATTAAATTGGGGGTTCACAATATCTGTCAGATTGGTTACTCTCGTATAATGGCTTTGATAGTCATCGGTAACCCGGTTCAATCCCACCATGAATTTGAAATCATGGTTCTCCTGAACCGTCAGGTCGTAGGTAGAATAGATATTGAGCGTGTGGCGGTTGAAATTCGAGGAATTTTCGAATATATGATCCGGGTTGGCCCCGTCCGATGTATATGTTTCCAATCCCAGGTCATAGGCCGGCATGGCGCCTTCGGCACCGGCGGAAACCACATTCCCCAGGGAATCAACATACACCTGAGCGCCATTCTCATCCAGGCGGAGTTGGGGTGAAACCCAGGAATTCCTGGCGGTGTAGCGTGTCCCGGGCCGCAGTGTATTCGTTTTTTGATTGGAGAATGCGTAATCGAAATCGACTTTCCAGTCATTGGTGATGGTAAACGTGCCCCCCACATTCACGTTGATGTAATCGTGGGTAATATTAGCGGTATTGGCCGCCGCCGCTTCGCTGGCAGGACTTCGGATGGGATCGCCATTCTCATCGTTTCCAAGGGGATATAGCGGGCTCCAGCGATAGAGATACAACCAGGGGTCAGCCGTGGTGGAGCTGGTGATATAAGCGTAATCCTTGCTCCGCCTGGAATACAGCGCACCTGCCCTGGCGGTAAAGTACTTATTGATCTTGCTTTTTATACGCAGAGATGCATTATAGCGGGAGTACTCATCGGTTTTTGCGGGTTTCATCATCCCGCTTTGGTCAAGCAATGCCAGGCCGATGTTGTAGGAAGTATTTCCCTCCCGCCCGCCAACGGTGAGGTTGTGTTGTTGCGTAGGGGCCCATTCCTCTATCATGGCATCATAGGGGCTGTAGGTACGGTAACCGAACTTCCAATTCCTTTCCGGATCAAAGTACCAGTCGCGACCATATACTGTGGGATCGTCATTATTGATGATTCCGCCATATTTTTCCTCCCATTGTACTGCTTTTCTATAACTCTCCTGGTTCACCTTATAAAAGGCGCCGGTTGCTGGTGCTTCAACCCGTTTAATGGCATCCACACTATACTTCAGTGCGTTTACACCGGCCATTTCAATTTTATTGGCCGCGTTCTGAAAGGAGAAATTATTGGAGTACCCAACCTGGGTTCCCTGCAAACCCTGCCCGTCCTTGCTGGTAATGAGTACCACGCCGAAAGCCGCTTTTGCGCCATAGATTGCGGATGCTGAAGCATCTTTCAGAATGCTGATTGATTTGATATCAAGAGGGTTGATCAGCTGAATGCTTGGTATTTCCACGTTATCCAGCAGAATAAGAGGGGAAGCCTCGCCGCGAAGGGATGCAATCTGCCCTCGGATCTTGATGATGGGATCGGACCCGACTTCTCCGCTGGGAACGACTACGCTCAGGCCGGGAGTGGTTCCCTGAATGGCACGACCGACATCGGCAATGGGCCTCCCTTCCAGGTTTTCCTGGACGTCTATGGTGGATACCGCATTGGTAAGATTTGCCCGTTGCTGGGCGCCATAGCCTACCACAACTACTTGTTCCAGGGCTTCTGCGTCAGCTGTCATACTTAAATTGATGGTGCCGGCGCTTCCTACCGTGCGTTCTTCGGGTTTAAGGCCCAGGAATGTGAAAGTCAATACCTGGCCCTGGGTAGCCTCAATCTCATAGTTTCCTTCCAGGTCGGTTTGAGTGGCCACGGTCGTGCCTTTGACCGTGACTGTTACTCCGGGAACAGGTTCCCCGGTGTCTGCCGAAGTAACTTTTCCCGTAATGATTGTCTGGGCATACGCCGTAACGAACATCGCCAATCCCAGGAAAAACAATGGTAACTTTTTGTTCATGTGCCAATGAGTTTTAAGAGGTTCAGGAAAACAAAACTGCATAAAAGAGCCAAAATCGATTTTGGTTCAAGCGAATCCCGCATATTATGAGGGTTCATTTAGGTAAATTTAAAGATAATCCCGAAAAAGCCAAAAATATTTTCAGTTATTTGCAAATATTTGCGATATATTTAACTTTAATCGCTGATAAAACGGCACCACGGGATTTTCAAATTTCTTACCTTTATGGTCCATAATGATCGCATGTTAAAAGAAGAGCGCCACTCATTTATCATCAGGGAGATCAATCTGCATAATAAGGTGCTGTCATCTGACCTAAGTTCTCAACTGAATGTTTCAGAAGATACGATCAGACGTGACCTGAAGGAACTGGATGAATCCGGTAAAGTATTGAAGGTTCACGGCGGAGCCATCAGCCAGTCATTTCATTTTCCCTTCAACAATAAGGGCGAAATCTATGCTAAGGAAGCGAAGGGGGCCATCGCCAGGAAAACCCTTAAATTAATCAAGGATGGCATGGTGGTGCTCACCGGTGGTGGAACAACCATGATTGAGCTGGCCCGGTTGGTTCCGGACGATGTGCGGGCTACCTTTTTTACGATCAGTCCGCTGGTGGCGCTGGAACTGGTGGAACGCCCCAATCTGACAGTGATCACCGTGGGTGGACAGCTTTACAAGAATGCCCAGGTGAACATGGGTGCCAGTGTGATCAATGCGTTGAACGATATCCATGTAGATCTTTGCTTGTTAGGAGCCAATGGCATTTCTATGCAGGATGGAATTACCGATTCCGACTGGGAAGTTGTTCAGGTTAAACGGGCCATGATCCGTTGTTCCAAAAAACTGGCGGTCTTGTGCATTGCCGAAAAACTGAATTCCGTTCAGCGTATGAAGGTTTGCAATCTGCACCAGATGAGTTACCTCATCACCGAACTAGCCACTGATAACCCTCACCTGGCGCCGTACCGGCAACAGGAATTCAAATTATTATAAAAGTGACATCTCACTTGTGAAACGGGGAGTTCACTCCGGGAATGAGATCTTGCCCGTGGTAATGGCAGGTAACCCCGAACGGTTGCCTTCGAACGTGGCGCCGTTGCCGGCGACCGCTTCATTGGCCAGCACGGCGAAGAGCACGGCTTCTTTGGCATCGGGGTTAATCCCCAGCGTTTGTGTTGACTCGAACCGGCAGGTGGGAAGGGCATCCATGATCTTCCCTGACAGGAATGAATTGTGCATGCCGCCGCCGCTGAGATAGATATTTAGCAACCCGGCTTCCCTTAGCAGGGGTTTCAGGGCATTGATGATGCTCCGGGCCGAGAAAGCGGTAAGGCTGGCTACCAGGTCTGCGGGAGATAGCGTTTTTGTGCCGGTTCCATGCATAGTGTCTTCCACGAAATCCAGGTTGAACAGCTCGGGGCCGGTGGTCTTTGGAAACGGCAAGGCGAAGAAGGGGTGTTCTTGCAGTGCCGACAGCAGGTTCTGGTTGATCTTGCCCCTGCGCGCGATCTCGCCATCCTTGTCGTAAGGCTGCCTAAAGAATTTCTGGACCGCGGCGTCAATGAGGGTGTTGCCCGGACCAATATCGGTGGCCAGCAGGTTGGTCACGTCATTTCCGGCTGCCAGATAGGTATAGTTGGCGATGCCGCCAATATTCAGCAATACCCGATTTTCATTGGGTGATCCGTACATCAGGTAATCGCCATAAGCGGCAAGGGGGGCCCCTTCGCCACCTGCGGCAATGTGTTTTTGCCGGAAGTCACCCAGGGAAATAATGCCTGTAGTCACTGCCATCTGGTCCGTGTCGCCGATCTGCAGGGTTGAATTCCCGAATTCCGCTTGTTGGTGCATCCATGCCGGAGCGTGGAAAATTGTTTGGCCGTGACTGGCAATCAAATCGATCTGCTGTGGCAATATTTTCCATTTCTTCAGGCTGTCCAGAACCATG
>DATCYD010000209.1:0-11403 GCA_036570465.1 Anseongella sp. | reverse complement strand
CATTCGAGCGCAGCTACCAGCTGATGATCCAGGTAAGCGGCCGGTCCGGCCGCAGGAGCGAGCGCGGAAAAGTGATCATCCAAACCTTCAGCCCCCGTCATAAAATGATAGGCATGGTGCTCCAAAACGATTACCCGGCTTTTTTCGATTCAGAGATCGAAGAGCGGAGGCAATTCAAATACCCTCCATTTTTCCGCCTGATCCGCCTTCACCTGAAACACAAGAACGCCGGATACCTCGATGAAGCCGCCGCCGCACTTGCCCCCCTCTTGAAATCCAGGCTTGGCAACCGCGTACTGGGCCCGGAAATCCCCCCGGTTCCCCGGATCAGGAACCAATACATCCGGAATATCCTGGTAAAGATTGACCGGGAAAATGACTCCCTCAGCAAGGTGAAGGAACTCCTCGCTGTAAGCCTCATTGAAATCGGCACCCGCTATAAGAGCCTGCTGGCACAGGTGGACGTAGATCCACTTTGAAACACCTGAAAAATACGGTATTTTTACCCCCCGAATCGTTCATTGCATACCACATTTATTGCAACCAATATTGACACCGTCAAAAGATACATACAAAACAAAAGGACTTCGCAAGGTCCTGGTAAAAACCCTGCGGGAAAAAGGAATCAAAGATGAAGGCGTGCTGGAAGCGATCGGGAAAGTGCCCCGTCATTTTTTCATTCAGAAATACACCGTCGAAAAAGCTTATGAAGACACCGCTCTTCAGATCGATGCCGGCCAAACCATTTCCCAACCCTTTACCGTAGCTTACCAGACAGAGCTTCTGAACATCAAACCCGGTATCAAAGTACTTGAGATTGGCACTGGTTCCGGATACCAGGCAGCCATTCTTGCCGAAATGGGCGCCCAGGTATTCACCATCGAGCGCCAGGAAACCCTCTATCAAAAGACCAGTAAGTTCCTGGCGGAAACAGGTTATAAAACCGTTTATTGCTTTCTTGGTGACGGTTCAGTGGGCCTGCCCAAAAAGGCCCCCTTTGACCGGATTATTGTCACTGCAGGTGCTCCCGCCGTACCCCAGTCCCTATTGAAGCAACTTAAAAAAGGCGGCACCCTGGTCATTCCCGTTGGGGACGAAAAAATCCAGAAAATGATCACAGTCCTTAAAATATCCGACAAAGATTACGAACAAATAGAACTCGACACCTTCAAATTTGTCCCCCTGATTGGCGAAAAAGCCTGGTAGGGAATTGTTTCTGGCTCCTGGTTTCTGGTTTCATTGCTGTTGCGAAGCAACCTACAATTTCATTTTTTCTGAAAAGTGGGCGCAATAATCCCGAAGGTCTTCAGTGATATTTTTTTCGCCGGTGGCTCGTTCGAAAGTGTCGGCCATGGTCATGAGGCTTTCGTAAAAGAAACGCTTCATTTCATCAACCGGCATGTCTTTCGTCCATAGATCGACACGCAGGGTGTTTTGCCGTTGGTGATCCCATACGGACATCATTACCGACTTACAGGGTTGTAGTTCTCCGGTTGAATCGGTGGCTTTCCAATTGATTTTTTCGGGTAAATGTTCATCGTCCAACTCTACCTGGAAGAGTATTTCGGCTTTTCTCATCGTCTATCCTTCTTGTGTTTTACTTTTTTATCATGAAAGGCTCCCTGAAAGTCAGGGTCTTGCTTCCTTCGTTGATGATCAATCTCCCGCGCCATGACTTGTTGCTCGGCAAAGGGTGTGGCGCTTATCGTTACTTCGGGAGGGAGTGGCTTTACGGGGATTTTCTGACGGATTAATTGCTCGATTTTTTGCAGGTGATGTTCTTCAGCCGGGGTGCAAAAACTGATGGCGTCTCCCTCCTTCTCCATGCGACCCGTCCGGCCAATGCGGTGGACGTAATCTTCATAAATCAGGGGAATGTCAAAATTGACAACGTGGCTTACTCCGGTGATATCAATGCCGCGGGAAACGACATCGGTTGCGACTAAAAAATCTACTGTTCCTTCGCGGAAATCGTTGATGGCGTTTATCCGGGTATTCTGGCCTTTGTTACCATGGATGATGCGTACGCGCTCTTCTCCATGTTTGCGGGCGAGGTATTTGCCGATATTGGTAGCTGCTTGTTTCGTTTTGCAGAAGATCATGGTGCGCTGGCCGTCTTCCTCCAGCAGGTGCATCAGCAGATCCAGCTTGGTTTTAAAATTGGGCACATGGTAGAGGCATTGGCGCACTTCTGGTGCTGGTGTGGCCTGGGGAGCCACTTCTATCTTTACGGGGAATTTCAAAAAATCACCGGACAATGATTCTACTTTTGGCGGAAATGTGGCTGAAAAAAGCAGGTTCTGACGCTTGCGGGGGACTACTTCCAGAATCCGGTTGATCGCTGGCATAAAGCCCATGTCCATCATTTTGTCGGCTTCGTCAATGACCATGAATTGAAGCTTCTTCAGCGGAAGATGTCCGCCCAGGTAAATATCCATGAACCGGCCCGGTGTGGCAACCAGGATATCCAGGCCTGCTTCTACCTCTTCGATCTGGCGGCGGGGGCCAACTCCTCCATAAACGACCACGCAGCGCAATCCGGTATTTTTTCCCAGCATCCGGGTATGTTCCCCGATTTGGATTGCCAGTTCCCGGGTTGGAGCAAGCACCAGGGCACGTACGTCGTTTCCCTGCGGAAAGTTGAGTTTGCGAAGCAAGGGGAGCAGATAGGTAGCCGTTTTGCCGGTCCCTGTCGGGGCAACGCCTATCAGGTCTTGTCCGGACAATGCCGGCCCCAATACCTTTTCCTGCACCGGGGTCAGTTCCCTGTAGCCTGCCTCGGCAATGGCATCCTGCAGTTGCTTGTTTAGCTTGAGATCGGTAAATAACTTCCGTTGTTTCGGGGCCATTCGGCAAAGATAAGTTAAAAGCGTAAGTTTGCGGCATGGGTAGCATCCTTATCAAAAACGCGCAGGTAGTGAACGAGGGAATCCGCCTTCATGCCGATGTATTCATCCAAAATCAACGTATTGAACGAATAGATCCGGTACTTTCAAACATCCGGGCTGATCGCGAAATTGATGCGAGCGGAAAATTTCTTTTACCTGGCTTGATCGATGACCAGGTCCATTTCAGGGAGCCCGGTCTTACCCATAAAGGGACTATCCGGTCCGAATCAAGGGCGGCCGTAGCCGGTGGCATCACTTCCTTTATGGAAATGCCCAATACCGTTCCCAACGCATTGACCCAATCCCTGCTGGAAGATAAGTACCAGATAGCTGCTGTTGATTCCCTGGCCAATTATTCTTTTTACATGGGGGCCTCTAATGACAACCTGGAGGAAGTGCTGAAAACCGACCCGGAAAGGGTCTGCGGGGTGAAGGTATTTATGGGATCTTCTACCGGAAACATGCTGGTGGATGAAGAAGTTACCCTGGAAGGAATTTTCTCAAAGGTTCCGATGCTGATTGCTACGCATTGCGAAGACGAAAAAACCATCCGGCGAAACCTGGAAGATTACCGTGAAAAGTTTGGCGACGACATTCCTGCGGGGGCCCACCCGCTGATCCGTAGTGAGGAAGCTTGTTTCTTATCCTCCTCCAGAGCCGTGGAACTGGCCAGGCGTCATGGTTCGCGTCTGCATGTATTACATATTTCAACGGCCAGGGAACTGGATCTTTTCGACGATTCCAGGCCGCTGAAAGATAAACGTATTACGGCTGAAGCTTGTATTCATCACCTCTGGTTTGACGATACACGTTATTCGGAACTGGGCAATCTCATCAAATGGAACCCGGCTATCAAGCGCCCCTCAGACCGCAAAGCCCTGCTTGATGCGGTCCATGGCAGCCGGATTGATGTAATTGCTACCGACCATGCGCCTCATACCCTGGAAGAAAAACAACAACCCTATCTGAATGCGCCTTCAGGCGGTCCGTTGGTTCAGCACGCGCTTCCGGCCTTGCTGGAGTTAAGTGCCCGGGACCAGTTGAGCCTGGAAACCATCGTGCGGAAAACCTCTCATAACGTAGCAGACTGCTTTGGCGTAAAAGACCGGGGGTATATTCGGGAGGGCTATTTCGCGGATCTGGTACTTGCAGATCCGAAGCAAGCCTGGATGGTTGAAAAAGACAATATTCTATATAAATGCGGCTGGAGCCCCTTCCTGGGACAAGAATTCAGCTTCTCGGTGAGTCATACCTTCGTAAACGGCTCTCTGGTATATGAAAACGGTCAGTTTATCGACGAAAAACCGGGACATCGGCTGGAATTTATTTCTTTGGAAAAAAAATACTAATTTTAGCGCCTGAAGGATAAAATCCAAACAGGCGTTCATCCCCTTTTTGGGAACGAAATTAACCTTAAGCTATCAGGATGAAAACCAATTCCTATTTCTATGATCGCTTTATGGGCAGTATCACCTTGGTGAACGGAGTGATCCTGTCCGTAGTGTTATGGTATTTCAGCTTTAATTTTATCAGTAAGATCTTTACCAGCAGCGTAGCAATCGCCGCTATTCTGGCACTGGCTGTGGAAATCACCAAGATCATCACTAACTATTACGCCAGCTCTTTTTCCATCAAAGGAATTGAATCGGTCGGCGGCCGTGTGCTTAACAACTTTTTACGCATTTTTGCTGTCGTATTAAGTTCGGTGTTTTGCTTATCGGAAGTGTCCCATATGAGCAATAAGCCCAACATCGAGACAGCCAAAACTTCTCAGGTGGCGGAAGTCAGGGAACAACTGGACACCCGGCGCGAAGTGCTGATTGAAAGTTATGCCCGCGAAAAAGAATCCATTTACGAACAGATTAAGATCCTTACTGATCTGCGGTACCCTACGGAAGCTCAGATCCAACGGTTGGAAGACCTTGACCAGCAGCTTAAAAATGTCAATCAAAAGGAACAGGAAATGCTGCAGGAAAGTAATATGGAATTGGTCGTTCGCCAGGACACTATTCAGCAACGGGTAGCCAGTAATCCGTCGGCAAACAACCAAAAGATCAACGACATTCTGTTTGCCATGGGTGTATCGCCCGGCGCACAATACACGACCTATTACCGGTACTTTACGCTGTTATCCAGTTTGCTGTTAACTATTTTCCTTGAATTTGCCTCCATTACTACCATCCGGAACTTCACCAAATACCTATATGATTCAAAACGGTACAAATTGTAAGGATGACCAAAACTCTCATGGCCGCTTTCCTGCTTGCAGGCGCGGTTTCTTCCTGCGTTTCACGACAGTCCTCTGAACGAAGCAGGGACCAGAATTCAGGCACGTCAACGGATACGGTTTTTCACATCGTACAAGACGATGAAGCGGGAACCATCTCGGTCTTTCGGGGGAATGAACAAACTGCCGTATTGACTCAAAACGCGCAGGAATACGTTCGTCCTTATATACACCCCATTGTTGCTCCTGATGGCAAGGGAGAATTGACCGAATATAGTCCGGGGCATCATCAGCACCAAACCGGCCTGTACTGGGGATTTACCCGCCTGAATGGCCGCGATTATTTTCATAACCCCGGAAAAGGATACTGGCGCCGCGTTGCTGCAAGGGTTATCACAGCCGAAGGGACCGAAGTTAGCTGGCAGACAGTATATGACCTGCTGGATGAAAACGGGCAAACGGTGATGACTGAAACCCAGACCTGGAGCATGCAAGTGGAGCAAGGCCGTTTTGTGTTGGATCTGGAATGGAAAGGCCAGGCTAAAACCCAGGCAACAATTGGCAAATACGACTATGGCGGGTTATTCCTTCGCATGCCCTGGAAAAAAGGAATCCAAGGAGAAGTGATCAACACCGCCCGGCAACGGAACGGACAGGCCGAAGGTCAGCGCGCTATGTGGGTGGATGTGGGCATGCAAGTTGAAGGCCGGGAAGACATGGCTCATATCGCCATCTTCGACCATCCCGACAATGGCGGGTATCCGCAGGCATGGCGGGTGGATGACCAGCTGGGTGTTGGACCGGTAAGGGCAAGGGAAAGCGACTGGTCAATCGCTAAAGGGGCAACTGAAGTAATCCGGCACCGCTTGCTGATCTATACCGGAGAATTCAATGATCTGGAAATGAATACAGCCTGGGGCGCGTTCAGCGGCCGGGAACCTACCTATGCTACTGCGGCTCTTTGGGCCATCGCCCAGAAAGAAGGGCTGGATGCCGAATTCCTGTCCCCGGAACAAGCGGTTGAGAACATGAGCCTGATCGATGGTTTTATGGCAAACGTGTGGGCCTCAGAGCCCATGATCACCCAGCCAATGGCATTTTGCTGGGACAGTCGAGGAAGGCTGTGGATTGCAGAAAACCGGGACTACGAATCCCGGTCACACGGCTTTTCGGGTTCGGGAGACAGCCGTATTCTGATCCTGGAAGACACCGACCATGACGGGAAAGCGGATACGAAAAAAGTATTTATGGAAGGGATCGCCTTTCCCGCCGCTCTGGCAGTTGGCTTTGATGGCGTTTTCATTGGCGCTCCACCCAACCTGCTTTTTGTACCGGACCGTGATGGCAATGACAAAGCAGATATGGATGATATCGAGGTGCGCCTTACCGGCTGGGGCATTCGCGACCGTCATGAAACATTGAACAGCCTCCACTGGGGGCCTGATGGCTGGCTATATGGCTGTCAGGGGTTTGCCACTCCTTCACGTGTGCGGAAACCTTCGGGAAAAGGGAAATTATATGGCCATAATGACCCTTTCCCGGAAGAGGAAATGCTTTCAGGAGAAGGTGTGGATATCAACGGTGGCGTATGGCGTTATCATCCGCAAAAAGATCGTTTCGAAGTGGTCGCTCACGGGTTTAGCAATCCATGGGGCATCGATTATAACGCAAAGGGACAGCTTTTCATCACCGCTTGCGTAATCCCGCATTTATGGCACGTCATCCCCGGAGGAATTTATCATCGTCAGGGCGGACAGCATTTTAATCCCTATACCTACAGCGATATTAAAACTATCGCCGATCACCGGCATCGTTCTGCCCACGGCGGCGCCCGAATTTACCAGTCTGACGCCTTCCCAAAGGAACAGCGGGGAAGGATCTTCATGGCCAACATTCATGAACATGCCGTCCTGTCTGATGTATTGGAACGGCAGGGGTCGGGTTATGTGGGTCGTCACGGAGACGATGTTATGACGGCAAACAACGCGCAATGGGTAGGGTTCAGCATGGAGGTAGGCCCGGACGGTGCGCTGTATGTGCTGGATTGGCACGACGCCGATATCTGCGGAAAGGAAGTTCTGAACAGTGAAACAGGCCGCATTTTTCGCATTAGTCCGGAACAATCCCTGGCCAAAAACTGGGAAGGGCGCTACGCGGATCTGGCGGAAATGAGTGATGCACAGCTGGCTGGCCTGCAAACAAGTGAAAGTGACTGGCATGCACGCCGGGCACGCCTGGAATTGCAACATCGGGCCACCCTTGGCTCACTCGATGCCGGTACGCACGAACAACTGCAAAAGATATTTCTGGAAAACGCCAACCCCAACTGGCGGTTGCGAGCAATGTGGACCCTTCACGTCACAGGGGGCTTCAACATCAATCAACTGATCAGCGCCCTGGACGATCAGGATGAATACATTCGCGCCTGGGCAGTGCAATTAATTTGTGAAGACAAGCAGGTACCCGTAAAAGCAATGGCCCGCTTCTATGAAATGGGCGAAAATGACTCTTCTCCAGTAGTGCGTCTTTACCTGGCCTCTGCCCTGCAGCGCATCAACGATTTTTCCCGCTTTACCCTGGCCTCTAAACTGGTAAAACATGCAGCAGACAGTAGCGATCATAACTTACCCAAAATGATTTGGTTTGGTATTGAGCCATTGATACAGGTAGATGCAGCCAGATTACTTGACATTGCCGTGGCAAGCAAAATACCGATGATTACCCGCTACATTTCAAGACGTGCCGTTGATGCCGATCAGCTGGATGCCCTGATTACTACGATCGGGACCGAACCTTCCGTTTTGGAAGACCTGCTGGAAGGGATGCAAAACGGTCTGGAAGGCCGGATTGACCTTGTAAAGCCGGCCGGCTGGGACCCAATCTACGCCCGGTTGCTACAGCATGAAGGTGAGGTAAAAGACCGTGCAATCCATATTGCGCAGTATTTTGGTGACCAGGAGGCCATCCGGCACTATTTCACTACCATGCAAAACACGGATGCCATTCCTACCGACCGCTCAAGCGCCCTGGAAGCCCTTGCCGCCCAGCAACGCGAAGAGCTTGTTCCTGAACTGCCCAAACTATTGCACGACCCGGCCTTGCGTAGCAGTGTAATCCGCGCCATAGCCTCTTATGATGAATCCGGTCTTGGTCGTTTGTTATTAAATAACTATTCAGATTTTAATTCAAAAGAAAAACTGGAAGCAATTCATACACTTGCCTCCCGCCCCGGATATGGTTGGCAGCTTACCCAGGCATTGAAGGAAAACCGCGTTCCCCGACGGGATGTTCCACCCGATGTAGCCCGCCAGTTACGCCGTGTCGTGGGAAGTGGTTTTGTAGAAGTTTGGGGGCCCATTGATCAATTACCATCCGTTGAAAACGCATATAAAAAATACCGAACCCTGCTTACTCCTGAGGCCCTGGCTGGAGGTGATCTGGAAGAAGGACACGCCCTGTTTATGCGTACCTGTGGCAGTTGCCATAAAATGTATGGAGAAGGTGCATCTATCGGCCCTGATCTTACCGGATCTAACCGCGCAGATCTGGATTATCTTTTATTCAATGTATTGGAACCGGGCGGCGAAATTCAAGATGCCTATAAACTGGTTGTAATTACTACACGCGATGGCCGTACTTATTCAGGCAATGTCATTAGTGAAAATGATCGCCAGCTAACGATGCGTATGGTGGGACAGGAATCAACTATTATTAATAAATCAACTATCCAGACGCGCGAAACCACTCCTCACTCAATGATGCCAACAGGTTTATTCGAAGCACTTTCCAATGAAGAGGTAGTTAATCTTACAGCTTATCTCACAAGAAGTAAATAAGCTAAAGCGACAATATTTACAATAACACGTGCATTAATTACGTTTTGTATTTTTAGTGAATAAATTGCTAACTTCGTATATATCAAAATTTCAAATTCTATTATGGCAAAATTAAACTTATCCGATCAGGAAATCCTTAAACACTATAAGGAGAGAAAACAAGTTCTTAACAATGAACTTCGACGGATCGAAACCATATTAAATGCGTTGGGTAATGAAACATCTTCAGTTGAAGAAACAAAGAAAAGAAGATATACCAGGCGTAACTCAGCAAATATCACCAAAGGCCCAGGTCGTCCCAGGGCAACAAAATCAGGAGTAGCAAAAGCCGCTACTGCAGGCATTGCAAAGACTGCCCCAAAAGCAACAAGTAAAACCAGGGGGCCGGGTCGTCCCAAAGTAACTAAAACAGCAAAGGCTGCTGCAAGTCAGAAGGCTCCCCAGGCTACATGGGACGATAAAATAAAACAAGCCCTTGGCAAAATCGGTCCGGCAGAAAAAGACAATATTGTGAAGTTCATTGCCGATCATGACCCTTCTACCACTGCCGATAAAACACGCAAAGCCCTTACCCTGCGGCTGGCTGTAATGGAAAAACGCGGAACACTTAAAAAATCACAGGAAGGCAATCAGCTGCAATACCGGCTTTCATAACCCATCGCGACTCAATAGCTCACTTTACTGGCTGGACAGAGCGTACTCGTCAAAGATTTTTGTACATTTGCGGGCGAAATAATTTCGGTCCCGTAGCTCAGCTGGATAGAGCAACTGCCTTCTAAGCAGTCGGTCAGGGGTTCGAGTCCCTTCGGGATCACGTTTTTGGGGCAAGTCTGAAAAAGGAAGACTTGCCCCATTTTTTTTGCTCCTACTTTACAATTTCAAAAATTCAATCAATTCCTTCGCAGCAGATCTTCCGGCACGGTTGGCGCCAATGGTGGAAGCCGAAGGACCGTAACCGGTTAAGTGGATCCGTGGATCTTTGGCAACCTGGGTGGCTAATTTTCCGGACATAACTATTCCACCTTTATCATTCATTAAATCTAACGGAGCAAGGTGGTCCAGAGAATGTCGAAAGCCTGTATTCCAAAAAATAACATCGGCATCAAGTGATGTTCCGTCTGCCCATCGGATACCGGTTTCAGTAATTTCAGCGAACATCGGTTTCCGATCCAGGACTCCCCTTTTCAACATGTCTGCAATAGCCGGGGTGATTGGCAAACCGGTTACCGAAACGACTGACCTTGGAGGCAATCCTTCCCGGACTCTTTTTTCTACCATCGCCACCGCTTCACGTCCCAGTTCAGGAGTAAATTCATATTTTCTGAAATCCGGAGACCGGCGGGCAACCCAGGTGGTTTGGGTAATTGCTGAAACTTCACCCAACAATTGAATGGCTGAGATTCCACCTCCTACAATGATGACATGTTTCCCTATAAATTCAGCGGCAGTTTTATATTCGCCGGTATGCAGTTGCCTTCCCTGAAATTTTTCCCAGCCAGGATACCTGGGGCAGTTTGGTGTTTTCCAGGTACCAGTAGCATTAATTATCCCCCGTACACTAAATTGAACTCCATTTGTCCGGATGATAAACCGCTCGTTTCTCTCGATCACTTCATGCACCCTTACCGGACGAATGACCGGAAGTTCAAAACGCTTTTCATAGGCTTCATAATAGATTGGAATTGCAACATTCGCCTGTAATTTTTCATCCTTTGTATTGACGGCATCGGCAAAACCCATTCCGGGCAGGTCATTAATGCCATTGACATTACTTAGTGTTAGAGAATCCCACCGATGCTGCCAGGCTCCGCCGGGGCCAAATTCATCATCCAAAACCACAAACCCTATCCCGGGTTCAATCCCTTCCTTCTTTAGATGATACGCCGCAGATAAACCCGCTTGCCCGGCCCCGATCACCACAACATCTACTTTGTAAAATACATCAGGACGAACCTTGCTCAATTCAGAAGACCCGGTACTTTGCATACAAATCGTATTATACTCAGCAAACCGGCAAGCACTCCCGCAATAAGCGCCGATGGCTGGATCATCATGCTTAGCCAGTTTCCTTCAATGCCTATTACACTGTCTTTGTAGGGAAAAACAAGCAGGCTGAAAATCCCAGCCAAAATAGTGATCGCCAGGGAATAGCCGTATAGTTTCCGGAACCTGAAATAGATCAGGAAGTTCAGGAGGATCGCGCCGAATGCTGCATAATGTTTTCCCGTCAGGGAAAGACCGTAGGTGACGTCGCTGAGTACAACGGTTCCGCGCAAGACAGTTATCAGGGCTGAAATGCTCAGACCGGTCAGCAGCAATAAAGGAAGCAGTAGCCGGTGACTCCAGAGTTGGGTAAGAATATTTCGTTTCATGGCGAGGGCTAAATCTCACTGACCAGGATAACGTTTTTTCCCCGTGTATGATGTGATTCCATGGCCTGATGCGCCTCTAC
>DATCYD010000208.1:0-4553 GCA_036570465.1 Anseongella sp. | reverse complement strand
TGATTATGCCGATCAGAACTGGGCATACGGTATCAGCAAGTATGAAAGCGAATGTGAAGTATGGAGGGGGGTGGCCGAAGGGCTGAACGCCGTGGTCATTAATCCCACCATTGTACTGGCTGATCCGGACTGGACTCAGGGTAGCGGCCGCTTGTTTGGAGTGGTGAAAAATGGTATGCGTTTTTATACTCCGGGTGGCAATGGTTACGTAGATGTACGGGATGTGTCCCGCTGTATGATAGCCCTGATGGAAAGCGGCATCTCAGGAGAACGCTTTATCATCAATGCGGAAAACTGGTCGTATAAGGAATTATTTTCGGCCATTGCAGGCGCTCTTGGAAAACCCCTGCCTTCCACCCTTTTGAAACGATGGACACTGGAAATCGCCTGGAGGTTAAACCTGGCCTTTTCGACCCTTACAGGCAAAGAACCACTGATAAGCAAGGACGCCGTCCGCGCCGGGTTCCGGGTGACCCGGTATGCCAGCGAGAAGATCGTTCAGGCCACAGGGATCACTTTTCTACCCCTGGAGCAGACAATTCGAGACATTGTAAAAGAACATGAAATATATCATTGATTTTGACAGCACTTTTACCCAGGTGGAAGCATTGGACGAGCTGGTACGTATTTCCCTGGCGGATCATCCTAACCGTAACAAGATTTTCAAAGAGATCGAATCCCTTACCAACGCTGCCATGGAGGGGCGTCTTTCTTTTTCAGAAAGCCTGGAACGGCGGGTAAAGCTGCTTCATGCTAATAAGAAACACCTTGGACAACTTGTAAAGGTGCTTAAAAAGAAAGTTTCCCAATCGTTTTCACGAAACAGCGATTTCTTCCGGAAGCATCACCAGCAGGTGTTCATCGTTTCCGGGGGGTTTAAAGAGTTCATCACTCCGGTGGTGGCCACGTATCATATTCCCCCGGAAAATATCTTTGCCAATACATTTCTTTTCGATTTCGAAGGAAACATCGTCGGTTATGACAAGCAGAATCCCCTTTCTGAAGAAGGCGGGAAAGTGAAACTGCTTCGGCAGCTCAACTGGAAAGATGATGTATTCGTGATTGGCGACGGATATTCGGATTTCCAGCTGAAGGAGGCAGGGATTGTTAAAAAATTCTTTGCATTTACCGAGAATATCGAACGTGCCGCAGTGGCCGAAAAGGCTGATCATGTGACTCCCAGCTTTGACGAATTCCTTTATGTGAATAAGTTGCCGATGGCCATTTCCTATCCAAAGAACCGCATCAAATGCCTGCTCTTGGGCAAGGTGCCAAAGGAAACCACTGAGATCCTGAAGGCCGAAGGGTATTCGATTCGTCAAAAAAGCGCTGACGAAGTGGAAGATAAATACCTCCGCGATATGGGAATCCTGGTAGCCGTTGCCGGAGAAAAACTAAGCAACAAATGGATTGATAAGTGCGCTCGTCTGAAAGTGATCGGTTACCTGGGTAATAGCAACGGAATGGTGGATCATGAATATTGTGCCCGCCGCGGCATCGTGATACTGGACGATAAACGTAATAATCACTACAATATCCAGTTCATTCCAAAACGAGTGATCGATTTTGTCAATACCGGATCCACTTACTCCAGTGTTAATTTTCCCGACATTCAGCTTTTTGAGCTGGCTGGCGCTCATCGGTTTATCCATATTCACGAGAATAAACCCGGCATCATGGCCCGGATCAATGAAGTGTTTGCCCGGCATCAGATCAACATACTTGCTCAATACCTGAAAACCAATGATTATATTGGCTATGTAATCACCGATGTAAATGCGGAATATGACAAGGCGGTGATCGATGATCTGAAAAAGATTCCGCATACCGTGAAGTTCCGGATGCTTTATTAGCAAAGGTAGTTTAACAAAGGCCGGGTAAGAAATAAGCATGAAAGAAGCGTTGATCGTTTTCGCGGGAGGCGGCTTGGGGGCTGTAGCAAGATACCTCATTAACAGGCACCTTGGCACTGTACAGTTGCAGTTTCCATGGGCTACTCTTACTGCCAACGTGCTCAGCTGCCTGATCCTGGGGCTGGTCCTTGGCTGGCTGGCGCTTCGGAGCGGCCAGAGTCAACTGGTTCGCCTGCTTTTCATCACAGGTTTCTGCGGCGGGCTCAGTACCTATTCGACTTTTACCCTGCAAAGCATCGAACTCTACAAAAATGTCCTGATCTGGCTCTTTTTTCTGAATATTATCGGTAATTTCATCCTTTGCGTGGGAGCCGTCAGCGCAGGACTATACCTGGCACGGCTTTCATCCAGGATTTGATAAGCATGAATATGAACAAATGGATTACTTTTCCGGCACTGGCAGGTTGTCTCCTGGCCGGCGGAGCCTGTCAGGGGCAATCGAATGGGGAATTGGATTTCAAAAAGCATGTGCTAAGCAACGAGTTCGTTTCGGAAGGCGTGGCAGCAGGCGATGTGAATCAGGATGGCAAGATCGATATCATTGCCGGACCATATTGGTTTGAAGCGCCCTCCTGGAAGGCCCATGAGATTTACGAACCGAAGTTTTTTGTTCCGGATGAGGGTTATAGCAACTCCATGCTTAATTTCTCGATGGACGTCAATCAGGACGGTTGGATTGATCAGATTCGCATTGATTTCCCGGGGAAGGCCGCCTATTGGCATGAGAACCCGAAAAACAAGAAAGGGCACTGGAAGGTTCATACCATCTTCGAAACGGTGGGGAATGAGTCGCCTCGCTTTGTAGATGTGGACGGCGATGGCCGGAAAGACTTACTTTGTGCCGATTCCAAGGCAAAGGAGATGATCTGGTTGCAGGCACCTGCAAAGGGCGAAACCGTGTGGAAGCGATTTCCGGTTAGCGGGCCGGATGCACCGGGAACAAATATTTTTTCACACGGCCTTGGCTTTGACGATGTCAATGGTGACGGGCGTAAGGATGTGCTGATCAAACAAGGATGGTGGGAAGCTCCTGCTGATCCGCGCCAACCAACCTGGAAATTCCATGAAGCGGACCTCGGCGAGGATTGTTCGCAAATGTTCACCTGGGACTTTGATGAGGATGGAGACCTGGACGTGATCAGCGCCTCAGCGCATCGTTTTGGTATTTGGTGGCATGAACAAGGTGCTGACGGGCCGGATAACTGGAAGACTCATGAAATCAGCAAGGCTCTTTCCCAAACTCACGCCGCTGCTTTCACCGATTTGAACAAAGACGGTCATCCGGATCTGATTACGGGTATGCGCTATTTCGCACATCTGGGTAAGGACCCCGGCGAACAGAATGATCCGGTGCTCGTGTGGTTTGAATTCGTACCAGGCAGCCAACCTTCCTGGACCATGCACACCATTGATAATGATTCAGGTGTGGGCCTGAATATCGTAGTTGAAGATATTACCGATGATGGTTTGAAGGATATCCTCGTGGCGAATAAAAAGGGGATTTTTGTATTCGAGCAGCGTTGACAAGATGGGTTAATCGCTTATTCGCCCAGCAGCTCGGCTAGTTTGTCTTCCAGCGCTTGTCCCCGCAGGTTGCTGGCTATGATAATGCCGTTTTCATCGATCAGTACGGTATGGGGAATAGCTGAAACCGCATACGGCTTAATCAGTGGGGAATCCCATTTTTTCAGGTCCGATACATGTGACCATGGTAACCCGTCCGCGGCAATGGCTTGCTTCCAGCTTTCCACATTATCGTCCAGCGAAACACCCAGGATATTAAAGCCTTTGGGATGGTACTTCTCATATAACTTTACTACGTGGGGGTTTTCACGGCGGCAGGGCCCGCACCAGGAAGCCCAGAAATCGATCAGGGTTATTTTTCCTTTTGCTTCGGAAAGGGAGATTGCTTCTCCTTCCGGTGTCTGACCGGCGATCTCAGGAGCCTTTTTTCCAATGGCCGAAGGGGCCAGTTTATCCAGTGTAGATTTTAATACCTTTCCTAACGTGCTGTTCTTGACGGTTTCGGGAAACTTTTCAAATACCGGGAGGAATGCGTTAGGGTCGGGACGATGAAAAGTTGAAAGGATCATATAGGGAGTCGCGAAGGTGGCCGGTTGCGTCTGGATATAATTGACCAACCAATCAGTATGTTCGTTCCGTTCGGCTGTCAACTGATTGATGAGCGGAGTGGCCTGGGCCAACAGGTCTGCGGCCCGGGTGGTGTCCCCGGCTGCGGAAGCTTCGCGGTATTCCCCGGAAAGCCCGGCCAGTTTTTGCTGAATTGCCATCACTTCGGGAGAAACAGCCGTCATTTTTTCAAATTCATCGTGGCTTTTCGAGCCGGTAACCTCGATGTCGGGTAGTTTTCCTGTGACGGTCATTTCCGTGTTCTCTATGAAAAGCCGTATGCCCTGTCCGGGGCCGGTATGTAACAGGCAAAGTGCTGGTTCTTCCAGTTGTCCCTTCAGTTCAAAGCGGTTTCCATCAACAGGAGAGCGGGCAACCGTATCGGTACCCCCTTGTGTTCTGAGCAGCAGATAAACTTCCTCGTTCTCAATTCCCTCCAGTTCTCCTGTTAGTGTAAATCCATTGTCCTGTGCTACGGCCGAGAGATGCATAAATGCCGCGACAGTCATC
>DATCYD010000207.1:0-4769 GCA_036570465.1 Anseongella sp. | reverse complement strand
GTTCGCCCCCAGGGGTTTTTCTCCCACGCCTTCGATAAAGGGCCGGTTGTTATCCAGACGATCCCACGGACCATAGTTGATCCGGACATATTCCTGTATGGCACCGGCCTCACCGGATCTTTCATCGTCGAGTGCGTCGAGCAAGCTGTCCCGCCGGCCGTAAGCTTCATACCAGAACAGGCTGTCCATGATCCGGGCAGCATCAATGAGCAAGGGGATCATTTGCTTCTGGTTTTCGCTGAGGGCCGAAAGGTCTGTGGTAAGCCGTACCCGAACATACTGATCAAGTTTTTGCCGGATGTCGGGTTGGTCAGCGTTTGCATCATCCGGTTTTTCGCAGGAAACAGCGCCCGCCAGCAGCAGAAATGCCAAAAAAAGGTTAGAGTTGCGATCAATAAATTTCTTCATTATAATCGGTCAATTGATTCAGACCAAATTTACAGGAAATTTTTTGCACATCAGGATGTGCATTTTTTCGAAGAGGCGGCATATTTCATCAACGCTCTCCTGTCCTGACCAACCTGCAACGATGAAAAGTCTTACCTTTGCAAGATGGAAATCCGTTCAGCCGAATTCATTTGCAGTAACACGAAAGTGGATCAACTCCCTCAGCCTGATAAGCCGGAACATGCATTTATCGGGCGATCGAATGTGGGAAAATCTTCACTCATTAATATGCTAACGGGTAAGCGAAAGCTGGCCAAAACCTCGCAAACGCCGGGTAAAACGCAGCTGATCAATCATTTTCTGATCAATGATTCCTGGTATATGGTGGATCTTCCGGGCTACGGTTATGCACGTACCTCGAAAAAGAACCGCCGCGCCTGGGAAGGCTTCATTACCGATTACCTGGAGCGCCGGACCACCCTTCAATGCGTCATGGTCCTGATCGATTCCCGGCTGGAACCCCAGGCCATTGATCTGGAATTTATCGATTGGTTGGGAAAACGCGGAATTCCATTCGTACTGGTTTTCACCAAATGCGATAAACAATCCAAACAGAAGACTATTCAGAATATTCGCCTGTTCGAACGAAACATGCTCCGCACCTGGGAAAAAATCCCCGAAGTATTTATTACATCGGCCGAAAAACAGTTGGGAAAGGAAGAGCTGCTGGAATTCATTGATCACGTGAATAACCCAACGAATACTGCCACCCCATGAAGAAATACCTCTCACTGGTTAAGTTCAGTCATACCATTTTTGCGATGCCATTTGCATTTATCGGATTTTTTCTGGCTGTACAAACCAGTGAGGCTTCTTTCGACTGGGTCAAGTTCCTGTTGATGATCGCCTGTATGGTCTTTGCCCGCAGCGCAGCCATGGCTTTTAACCGCTACCTGGACCGGGAGATTGATGCACGAAACCCCCGTACCAGCACCCGGGAAATCCCCCGGGGAGCCATCAGTGCCCGTTCGGCCTTGCTGTTTACAATGCTGAATTGTCTGGCATTCATGGTGGTTGCATGGTTTATTAACCCGCTTTGTTTTTATCTGGCACCGGTGGCCTTGCTGGTAGTGCTCGGATATAGCTACACGAAGAGATTTACTGCTTTATGCCATCTTGTTTTGGGACTGGGTTTGTCGCTGGCTCCTATCGGGGCCTACCTGGTAGTTACCGGCGCGTTTGCGCTGTTACCCGTTCTGTTTTCCCTGGCGGTGATTACCTGGGTAAGCGGATTCGACATTATTTATGCCCTTCAGGACGAAGAATTTGACCGCGAAGAGCACCTGCATTCCATGCCCGTGCTGCTTGGCAAACGGAACGCGTTAATTTTATCAGTCATTTTACATGGACTATCGGCCGGTTTTGTCATTGCCGCCGGTCTTCTGGGTGAGTTTGGCTGGCTTTACGGAGCCGGGACGATGGTTTATGCCGGCATGCTCGTTTACCAGCACAGCCTGGTGAAACCAAACGATCTTTCCAAAGTGAACATTGCCTTTATGACCGCTAATGGCATCGCCAGTGTAGTTTTCGCTGCATTTTTTCTGGCCGACATCTTTTTATAACTTCACAGCCATGAGTAAACCGCAAAGAACCTACCTGCCCCGGGAACTGAAGATCGACTTCGAAACCCTGCAGTCCTTCTACGAAGAATTGTCAAAAAGAGACATTCACCATGTCAAAGAGCTGGAACAATGGTTGCGGGACCGCAGTGAACTGGAAGCAGCGCTGGAAGAAGACTTTGCCTGGCGTTACATCAAAATGACCTGTGATACTGAAAACGAAGCGCTTCGAAAAGATTTCGAATACTTTGCGACCGAAATCGAACCTAAACTAGCACCTTACAACGATCAGTTAAACCGCAAACTGCAGGATTCGCCTTTCAGGGAACTGCTCAATACGGAAAAGTACTTCGTGTACCTGCGTGCCGTGGAGCAGGAGATCAATCTTTTTCGGGAAGAAAATATTCCCTTACTGAGTGAATTACAGGTAAAGCAGCAACAATACGGCGCTGTCACCGGTGCCATGACCGTCACCGTAAACGACAAGGAATACACCCTGCCTCAAGCCGCGAATTTTCTGAAAGACAACCGTCGTCCGCTGCGCCAGGAGGTTTTTGAGAAGGTCGGAGAAAGGCGTCTGGAAGACAGCCAGAAGCTGGACACGCTGTTTGACAGCCTGCTGGAATTACGGCACCAGGTTGCCCTGAACGCTGGTTTTGAAAATTACCGCGATTATGCATTTGCCGCCATGGGCCGATTTGACTACACACCTGAAGATTGCTTTCGTTTCCATGAAGCCATCGAAAAAGAAAATGTCCCGCTACTTAAACGAGAAGCAGAAAAACGACGGAAAGCGCTTTCAGTGGATGCCTTGAAACCCTGGGACATGGATGTTGACACCAGTGGAAAGCCTGCGTTGAAACCTTTTCGTGGTTCCGGAGAACTGACCGACAAAAGCATTTCCTGCTTCAATCAGCTGGACCCTTATTTCGGTCAATGCCTTCGTACCATGAAAGAGCGCGGGCTGCTGGACCTGGAATCACGCAAGGGAAAAGCGCCAGGTGGATATAACTATCCCTTGTCAGAAACGGGCATGCCCTTCATTTTCATGAATGCCGCCGATTCAATGCGGGACCTGACCACCATGGTCCATGAAGGCGGGCATGCCGTCCATACCTTTCTCACCGCCGGCCTTGAACTGAATGCATTCAGGCACCTGACCCCGGAGATTGCCGAGCTGGCTTCCATGTCGATGGAACTACTTTCCATGCAATATTGGGATGACTTCTTTTCGTCGGAAGACGATCTGCTGCGGGCCAGGAACGAGCAGCTGCATGATGTGCTGAAAACACTTCCCTGGGTTGCCACCATCGATGCCTTCCAGCACTGGCTCTATACTCATCCCGGACATACCGCAGAGCAGCGCCGCAAGGCTTGGCTGGAGCAATTTGAGCGATTCGGAGCCGGTTTTTCCGACTGGACCGGACTGGACACGATGAAAGCAAACCTGTGGCAGAAACAACTGCATCTCTTTGAAGTGCCTTTTTATTATATCGAATACGGGATAGCACAATTGGGCGCCATAGCTGTTTGGAAGAATTTCCGAAACGACGCCGGAGAAGCCATCCGTCAATACAAGGAAGCCTTGCAGCTCGGATACACCCAGCCCATCCCCGAGATGTATCGTACCGCAGGCATTCGCTTCGATTTTTCCACCGGCTACATCCGGTCTCTGGCTGCGTTCATCAGCGAAGAACTGGCATAAACCATAAAACCAATGGGTGAACTTTTCCGTAAAAAGACCATCACTTCCATTCTTCGGGAAGCTGACAGACCACATGACGACGTAGAGCGTCCCAGCCTGCGGCGCACACTGGGAGTCCGGGACCTCATTGCTTTTGGCATCGCAGCCATTGTCGGCGCCGGTATCTTCAGCACCATCGGAAAAGCCAGCGCCGACGGCGGGCCTGCCGTGATTTATCTGTTTCTGTTTACGGCCCTGGCCTGCGGTTTTACCGCTTTCGCCTACGCGGAATTCGCCTCCATTGTCCCCGTTTCAGGGAGCGCCTATACCTATTCATATGTAGCTTTCGGCGAACTGATCGCCTGGATCATAGGCTGGTCCCTGATCATGGAATACGCCATTGGCAACACCATGGTAGCTATTTCATGGTCTGATTACCTCACCAGCTTGCTTTCCAGCGGAGGTATTGATCTGCCTCCCTGGATGACCATGGACTATCTTACCGCCCATGATGCCTTTAAGAACGCCGGCATTTTAATGGAAAGCGGCAAAGCTTTTGACAACCTGGCTCCCGGCATGCAGATCGCCTACGCCGCCTGGGAAAGCGCTCCCACCATTGGCAGCTTTCACCTGATCGTCGATTTACCTGCCCTGGCCATCATCTGGTTTATTACCTGGTTGGTTTATCGCGGCATCCGGGAGTCACGCAACGCCAGTAACACCATGGTCGTTGTCAAACTGGCTATTATCCTGCTTGTAATAGCCGTGGGCATATTTTACATCGACACTGACAATTGGGATCCATTTATGCCAAACGGACTTTCGGGCGTCTTAAATGGAGTTTCCGCGGTATTCTTCGCCTACATTGGATTCGACGCCATCTCCACCACAGCGGAAGAGTGTAAAAACCCTCAGCGTGACCTGCCACGCGGCATGATGTGGTCCATTGTGCTTTGCACACTGCTCTACATTGCCATCGCTCTGGTACTTACCGGCATGGTTCCCTATAACCTGCTGGCCGTGGGCGATCCCCTGTCCTTTGTTTTCGAACACCTCCACCTGAAATGGTTATCAGGTAT
>DATCYD010000206.1:0-12681 GCA_036570465.1 Anseongella sp. | reverse complement strand
CAGCGCTTTGCCAAAGGTATAAATGCGGGCAAAAACCTGCTCTTCCAGCCCTGCCAGGGGAACCAGTCCCCGGCCGTTCTTTCCGAAAATACCGCCTGCATGGGCTTCATCCACAATGAGCGCCGCCTGGTATTTTTTCGTCAGTGAAGCGACCGCAGGCAGGGGAGCCTGATCTCCATCCATTGAATACAGGCTTTCCACCACCACGAAAACCTGCCCGTTGCCCTTGGCGGCCATGCGCAGTTTCTGTTCGAGGCTTTCTATGTCGTTGTGAGTAAATGAATACCGGTTGGCGCCGCTCAGACGGACGCCGTCAATGATGCTGGCATGTGCCAGTTCATCGCATACAACGGTGTCTCCGCGATGGGCTACCGCAGACAGTAAACCCAGATTAGCAGCATAGCCGGAATTAAAGAGAAGCCCGGCCTGGGCGTGGTGGAACAATGCGATCTCCTCTTCCAGGCGTTCTGCATAGGTGGAATTGCCCGAAAGAAGCCGGGAACCGGTGGCTCCAGAGGGATAACCTGCATGTTTTTCCAGTTCAACTGCAATCCGTGCTTTCAGTTCCATTGAGCGGGCAAAGCCCAGGTAATCGTTGGAACAAAAATCTATCATGCCATCACTGCAGGATAAGCGACGGTATTTGTTCTCGCTGATTCGTTCTCTCAGCTTTTGATCGAGATGTTGGTGAACACTGTCCAAGGCCTGTAAATATATGCAGCAAATATCCTATTTTAGTGGGATGAACCTATACATTACAAGAACGCTTTTTCTTTTATTTATTGTAGCTGGTCTTCCGCTGTTATCCGCGGCTCAAAAGCTGACTGCATATGTCAACCCATTTGTGGGTACAGCGGCCCACGGGCATACTTTTCCCGGAGCTACGCTGCCCTTCGGGATGGTTCAGCTGAGTCCTGATACCGGTATCGAAGGTTGGGACTGGTGTTCTGGTTACCATAGCTCGGACAGCTCCATTATGGGCTTTTCACATTTGCATCTCAGCGGCACCGGCGGCGGTGATTTAGGCGATGTGCTGGTGATGGCTTCCACCGGTGAATGGGAAACAGGTCCGGGCACCAAAGAAGATCCCGACGCGGGCTACCGCTCGCGCTTCCGCCATGAGACCGAACAGGCCGAACCAGGCTATTACGGTGTTTTACTGGAAGACGATGGCATCCGGGCGGAAATGACCACCACCTTGCGCGCCGGACTACATCGTTATACCTTTCCGGCATCTTCCGAAAGCAATATTATCATCGACCTGGAGCATGGCATTCGTGATCAGACAACCGAAAGTAAGATTGAAATAACCGCTGCAAATGAACTGGAAGGTATGCGCCGCTCATCCGGCTGGGCGAACGGTCATTATGTTTATTTTGTGGCTCAGTTTTCAAAACCATTCCGCGAACTGACTCTGGCGGAAGATGATGTGCTTCAGGAAGAGCGCACACCTTCGCTGGGAAGGAAGACCGAAGGCAACGCTTCCAAGGCCTTGCTCCGGTTTACCACCAAATCAGGGGAAGCCATTCTGGTTCGGGTAGGCATCTCAACGGTAAGCATCGAAGGGGCCCGGAAGAACCTGGAAACCGAGCTGAATCACTGGAACTTTAAAAAGGTACGAAAAGCGGCACTGAAGACCTGGGAAATTGAATTAGAACGTATTGAAGCCGAAGGAGGGACCCGCGATCAACTGGTGACCTTTTATACAGCACTCTACCATACGATGATTCATCCGAATGTGTCAATGGATGTAGATCGCCGGTACCGGGGACGGGATGGCAATATTCATGCCGCCACCGACTTTACCGCATATACCCTTTTTTCACTTTGGGATACCTTCCGCGCATTACATCCGCTATACGAGATCATCGTGCCTGACAGGAATGTTGATTTCATCAAATCCATGCTAGCGGGGTATCAGCAAACCGGCATGTTACCCGTGTGGGAACTGGCCTCATACGAAACCGGAACCATGATCGGTTACCATTCGGTGCCGGTGATCGCCGGCGCGCTCCTGAGAGGGAATGATAGTTTTGATAAGGAACTGGCTTTCGAGGCGATGAAACACAGCGCCATGGCCGATCATCTTGGGTTAAACCACTATAAGCAGATGGGGTATATTCCACGGGAGCTGGAAAATAATTCGGTGTCCAAGACCCTTGAATATGCTTACGATGATTGGTGCATCGCCCAGACAGCCCGATTGCTGAAGAAGGAAAAAGATTTCGAATATTTTTCAAAGAGGGCCGGATATTACAAGAATGTCATTGATTCGGTAATTGGTTTTGCCCGTGGCAAAGACAGTTCGGGAAACTGGAACCCGGATTTTGATCCTGCGGCGGTGTCCATTTTGGGTCGTGGCGATTTTACTGAAGGAAATGCCTGGCAGTACACCTTTTTTGTGCCCCAGGATATAGAAGGACTGATTGGTTTGCTGGGAGGCGATGATGCCTTTTCCCGAAAACTCGATGAGCTGTTTACCCGGGAAGCTGTGGTGGACAATGAACATGCCGTGGATGTTACCGGCCTGATCGGCCAGTACGCTCACGGGAACGAGCCGAGCCACCATGTGGCCTATCTGTATAATTTCTCGGGGCAGCCCTGGAAAACACAGGCCATGGTCCGCAGGATCGTGGACGAACTTTACGGCCCCGGACGGGACGGGTTGAGTGGGAATGAAGACTGCGGACAAATGTCAGCCTGGTATATTTTTAGTTCCATGGGCTTCTACCCGGTTAATCCGGCTTCGGGAGAGTATGTGATCGGTAGCCCGTTGTTTGACAAAGTTACCATTCATGCCGGCAGTGGAGAAGATTTTGAGATCAGGGTACGAAATGACAATACGGAGGTGGACCGTTACGTCCAGTCTGTTTACCTGAACCGGCAGCTATATCCGAGGTCCTTTATCCGCCATGAAACGATCATGAAAGGGGGCAGAATAGAATTCAGCATGGTGGCTGTTCCCAGTTATGAATGGGCTGTAAGCCCCTCGTACCGGCCGGGGAAAACAGTCATGCCTACCCTGACACCGGAAAAAGAACAAAAAGCACCGATTCCGCCTGACGGCAGGCGCCGCCGGCCGCGCGGACGATAATCCGGGAGTACGATCCGTGAGTAATGGGGGAGTAATGAGAGCATTCGGGCAGTAATGGGGAGCATTGGGGAGCAGTAATAAACTGGAGCGATGAAACTGGAGATCTGTTGTTATTCCGTAGAGTCAGTAATGGCCGCCGCCAATGGGGGAGCTGACCGGGTGGAACTTTGTGCCAGCGCGCCTGAAGGCGGTGTTACCCCATCTTATGCCACCATTGAAAAATCCCGGGAGGTGCCAGGGATCGGCTTGTATGTGATTATCCGGCCTCGCGGCGGTGATTTCTGTTATTCCCCGGTAGAATTCGACACCATGAAAAGGGACATTGTGATGGCCCGTGAGTTGGGTGCTGACGGCATTGTGACGGGGCTTCTTCTTCCCGGCGGAAACATCGATGTGGAGCGCACCAGCGAACTGGTACGCATGGCGGGAGCGATGGATGTGACCTTTCACCGGGCTTTTGATATGTGTGCAGACCTCATGCTGGCATTGGAAGATGTTTATCAAACCGGTATCAGACGGGTACTGACTTCCGGCGGACGCAACACGGCTCCCGAAGGCCTGGAAATTCTGGCCAACCTGACGGCAGCGGCCGGTGATCGTTTGAGCATCATGGCCGGCAGCGGTGTCCGGGCAACTAATCTGGAAGCATTATACCTGGCAGGAATACGCGAATTTCACAGTTCAGCCTCTGCCACAAGGCCATCGCCTATGCAATACCGGAATCCAAATATCCGGATGGGCAAAGAAGGCGAAGTGGATGAGTACACGATCACCATGGCTGATGAGCAATTGGTTAGCGAGCTGCGCCGGCGATTGGATCAATTGCATAGTAGTTAACAGGGGCAATAAGCACAAGACCTGGTGGGTCAGAATTTGTTTGTCACCACACTTCTGGTAGCCCGGATCATTTCCCGTTTCCCGGCTGCGCCTTCGGGCTTTTCAACAGCAAATCCCAGTTCCTTCAGGATCCTTTTCAGCTTACCGGTAATGCTGTAACTGACAAATACACCGCCAGTGCTCAATGACGAAGTAACATGAGAGATCACCTCCTGTGTCCACATCCCGGGCTGTACGGCAGGTGCGAAGGCATCGAAATAAATCACATCGGAAGAAGGAAGGGGCCCGGTGTCCAGTACAGGTTGCCGTAGCAAATGCAGCGTCACTCCGGCATTGCCCTCAACCGGCGAAAGGGGGGGCAAAACAAGCGGTGTTTCCGACGGGTACCACTCCAGGAAGGCCTGTTGACTGGCAACATCCGGCAAGTAGGAGGTGTAGCTGCTTTCTTCCAGCAGGTTCTTGCCGATGGGAAAAGGCTCAATGCCTGTGTACTGCAGAGAAAGTCTGTTTTCCAGGCAATATGCGGCGCTTACGGTGAAGTTCAGACCTGCTCCGAAACCGACCTCCAGGATGCGGGCGCTTGTTAAACCATTTTGTTCCAGGAAATGGATCAGACCGTTTTGAAGAAACACATGCCGGGCTTCCTGCAAGGCGCCATTCATCGAATGATAGCTTTGTCCGTTGCCGGGATGCACCAGGGTGTTGCTGCCGTCCGCGGTGGGGATGATGCACCTATTGTTTCTGTTCGATTGCATTGCCAATATCATAAACTTCCTGAGTGAGCCTGGAACGCAGAATACTGGTTGCAATAGCCGACCGGTAACCCCCTGCGCAATGAACAGCCAGAGGCTTTTCGGGAGGGATCTCCCGGGTGCGCTCGGTGAGCTCAGGCAAAGGAATATTCAGTGCGCCGGGATAAAGCGCGCCCGCGGCATATTCGCCCCGGTTGCGGGCATCGATGATCGTATATCGTTCCGGATGGGTTTCGAAATCGGCAGGAAGATTGGCCTGGTAGCTTTCGCGTCCATTGGAAAGGCCCTGGACGATGCCCTTTACATAAAATTCGTAACCGATCCTGGCGATCCTGCGAATTAATCGCTCCCCTGCTTCGGCGTTTTCAGCAATCAGGTAAAATTGCTGACCAGGCTTTACGATGCTTCCCAACCAGGTTTCAAATTTCAAGCCGTCAGGTATGTTGAATGATCCTTTAATATGATTCCCCCGAAAATGTTCCTTAGCACGGGCGTCAATGATGAATGGTTCTTTTTCGGGCATGAAGGTATCATTCAGACGGGGAAGGTCTTTTACGGAATCTTCCAGCCCTGGCATGCCAAGCTGATTGTACATCACGCTAAAAGGGAAATAATACGGAATAAATGGCTGTTCGGAAAGGATCGCATTTATAAACGTTTTCCGGTCGCCGGAAAGGCCGGAAAGAAAAGCCCAGTTCCCTTTCTTCTCCGCGCCAATCGTGCTGCTGGAAGCGTCTTTGAGCGATTTTCCGCACAGGGTGCCGGCCCCGTGCGCAGGATAGACCAATACATGGTCCGGGAGAGGAAGCAGTTTTTGCCGGATGGTATCATACATGGCCCCTGCAAGTTCTTTTGGTGCTGATCCCGATGTTCCGAAACCGCCGCGCAGGTCAGGCCGGCCCACATCGCCAATGAACAGTGTGTCGCCTGAAAAGAGGGCATGTTCCTTTTTTTTGGCATCTTGCAGGAGAAAGCAAATGCTGTCCCGGGAATGGCCGGGAGTAGCCAGGCCCTTAAACTGCAGATGTCCCAGCGGCAACAAGTCACCATCCTGCAGGTCGTGATGATGAAAACTGACATTCATTTCCCGGCTGACGCAGATCCTGGCGCCGGACTTTCGGGCCAGCTCCATGTGTCCACTGATAAAATCAGCATGTGAATGAGTCTCCAGTACGGTTGTCACCCGCGCATCCTGATCGCGAACAAAGTCAAGGTAAGGCGCTATGTCACGCCCCGGGTCGATTACCGCCGCTTTGCTGTCGCTGACCACCACATAAGAGAAATGCGCGAGCCCCTTGTCTTCGAATTGTTGAATTAACATGTTGTTACTGGATTGATCGTAGGGCGCAATTTACCAAGAATTACTAATTTTGGAGCTTTTAAGAAAAGACCGGATGACTATTTCCAAAACATACGATCCGCGGGAAGCGGAAGAAAAGTGGTATTCCTACTGGATGGAGAAAAAATTCTTTCATTCTGAACCTGATGACAGGGAACCATACACCATTGTGATTCCTCCGCCTAACGTGACCGGTGTGCTGCACATGGGTCATATGCTTAACAATACAATTCAGGATGTGTTGGTGCGCCGGGCCCGTATGAAAGGCTTTAATGCCTGCTGGGTGCCGGGAACCGATCATGCTTCCATTGCCACCGAAGCAAAGGTGGTGGCCATGCTGCGGGAAAAAGGCATTTCCAAACGCGATTTAACGCGGGAACAATTCATGGAACACGCCTGGGAATGGAAAAAAAAATATGGCGGTATCATCCTGGAACAACTGAAAAAACTAGGAGCCTCCTGTGATTGGGAGCGCCAGCGTTTTACCATGGATCCGGCATTGTCAGATGCCGTCATTGATACGTTTATTCATCTGCATAAGAAGGGGCTCCTTTATCGCAGTCTGCGAATGGTGAACTGGGACCCTGTGGGACGAACCGCTGTTTCAGATGAGGAAGTTATCCGGAAAGAGGTTAATCAAAAGCTTTACTATGTTAAATACCTTGTTGCCGGCAGCGATCCGGAAGCAGAATGGGTGACCATTGCCACCACCCGTCCTGAAACCATCATGGCTGATACTGCCGTTTGCGTGAATCCTTCCGATACGCGTTATACCCATTTGCAGGGGAAAACTCTGATTGTTCCGCTGGTGGATCGCCGGATTCCGGTCATTGCCGATGACTATGTAGAAATGGATTTCGGCACCGGCTGCTTAAAAGTAACCCCGGCGCATGATCCCAATGATTACGAACTGGGCCTGAAACATGGTTTGGAAGTGATCGATATCCTTACCGAAGACGGGAGGTTGAACGAGCAAGCCCGGGTTTGCGTGGGAGAGGATAGGTTTGCTGCAAGAAAAGAAGTAGCGCGTTTGCTTTCCGAAGCCGGTTTGCTGGAAAAGATAGAAGATTATAAAAGCCAGGTTGGTTTTTCAGAACGTACCGATGCCGTGATCGAACCCAGGCTATCCCTGCAATGGTTCGTTCGAATGAAGGACCTGGCCGCGCCGGCCCTTGAAGCGGTGGAAAAAGGAGAGGTGCAACTGATCCCATCAAAATTCACAGCCACCTATCGCTACTGGATGGAACATGTAAAAGACTGGTGTGTTTCCCGCCAGCTCTGGTGGGGACAACAGATCCCTGCCTGGTACGATACTCAGGGGGATTATGTGATTGCCAAAACCGCAGAAGAGGCCGTGGCCATGTTTGCTGAAAAAGGGAATTCGCTGACCCGAAATGATATTCACCAGGATGAAGATGTGGTGGATACCTGGTTTTCCTCCTGGCTATGGCCCATCTCTGTATTCGATCCATCGGTTTTCGGAGACCCGAAGAATCCGGGGAATGCCGATCTGCGCTATTATTACCCTGGGAACGACCTGGTGACTGCGCCGGAGATCCTTTTCTTCTGGGTGGCACGCATGATCATGGCTGGGTTGGAGTTTCGGGGAGAGATCCCGTTCAGAAATGTTTACCTGACGGGGATCGTTCGGGATAAGCAGGGACGAAAAATGTCGAAATCACTGGGCAATTCACCCGAGCCTCAGGGACTGATCGATAAATACGGGGCTGATGGGGTCCGGGTAGGTATGCTGCTGTCATCTCCGGCGGGAAACGATCTGCTGTTTGATGAAAGCTATTGTGAACAGGGGCGAAATTTCGCCAATAAGATATGGAATGCCTACCGGCTCATTAAAGGCTGGGAGGTGGCAACAGCCGCCGGGGAAAAGAAATCAGCTACAAATGGCAATACCGAAGCGATCGCCTGGTTCGAAAGCCGTTTTCGGGCCGAACTTGAGAATATCGAACAACTCTTTGCTCAATACCGTCTTTCTGATGCCCTGATGGCTGTTTATAAGCTGGTTTGGGATGACTTTTGTTCCTGGTACCTTGAAATGATCAAGCCGGACTACGGAAAACCCATGGACCCGGATACCCATGGGGCTACCATTGCCTTTTTTGAAGACCTGCTGAAACTAATTCACCCCTTTATGCCTTTTATTGCCGAAGAACTCTGGCATGAGCTGGCCGAACGGGACGAAAAAGATTGTATCATTGTCACGGCCTGGCCCCGGCAGCAAGCCTTTAACCGGGAACGTTTGGACGAGATGGAACGGGTCATCGGTGTGGTTTCTCAATTGCGCAATATCCGGAATGAGAAACAGATTCCTTTCAAAACGGAACTGCCGTTAAGCGTGAGATCTGCCAATCAGGACATGTACCGGCGTTATGAACCTGTCATCAGGAAACTGGCTCATACCGGCCCTTTGCAGCTGGTTAATGAGCAAGCGCCCGGTGTTGCGTTTCTGGTTGGCACTGATGAATTCTTTACTGACCTGGGCTCGAATATCGATATGAAGGCCGAAAGGGAACGCATGTCGAAGGAATTGATATACCTGCAAGGGTTTCTTCGTTCAGTACAGGCAAAGCTTTCCAACGAGCGTTTTGTTCAGAATGCTCGCCCCGAAGTGGTTGAGAATGAACGCCAGAAGAAGGCAGATGCCGAGGCGAAGATCAACGCTCTTGAGAAAAATCTGGCGGGTTTGGAATAAACGATTTTCTATTATAAATTTATCGGTCCAAACAAAATCATGCAAGCGAATCTCACTCCTGAGAAGATTGAATTAATGGACCGGTATCTTGATCACCAACTTTCTGATCAGGAGGCGAAGGCCTTTGAAATGGAATTGGAACAGAAGCCGGGAATGATGGGAGAATTGAGGGAGTACACGATCTTCAGAAATAACCTGAGCTATATCACCACTCCGCGGGATTACGGAGAAGTGAACCGCGCCTGGCAGAAATACCGGAATCCCCGCTCGAAAATAGTAAAACTGCTTCGGGTCATTACCTGGTTGCTGGTGATACTGACCCTGTTTATCGGCTACCTGATCTTTAGTGAAAACCGTCTATTCGAAGTATTCTTTCATTCTTTCAAAGAATGATTTATCCTTCTTGTCCGGATGCGGGGCAAAGTTGTCCGAATCCTTCAGTTTTTCCAATAACGCACGTTCTTCATCGCTGAGCTGTCTCGGCGTCCAGATGTTTACATAGACCAGCTGATCTCCTTTTCCGTAGGCGTTCACCTCTGGAATTCCTTTTCCTTTCAGACGCAGGATCTTTCCGCTTTGGGTGCCCGGATCAATTTTGATCCTTGCCTTGCCATCCACGATGGGTACCTCGATGGATGCGCCCAGGGCGGCATCAATGAAGCTCACATGCAGGTCGTAAACAATATTAGTGCCGTCCCGTTTCAGGACCGGATGTTCAATCTCTTCCACCAGAATGATCAGGTCGCCGGCAATACCTCCCCGTTGAGCCGCGTTGCCCTTGCCGCTCATGGACAGTTGCATGCCATCGCTGACCCCTGGCGGAATGTTGAGCGTAATGGTTTCTTCCCCACGCGTAACACCTTCTCCGCCACAGGATGTGCATTTATCGGTAATCACCTGGCCTTCGCCATGGCAGGTAGGGCAGGTACTGGTGGTCTGCATTTGCCCCAGAATGGTATTGGTAACCCTCCTTACACTGCCGGCGCCGTGACAGGAAGAACAAGTTTTGTATGCGCCTCCATCTTTGGCGCCACTCCCGCTGCAGGACTGACAGGTGATCAGTTTATTAACCTTTATGGTTTTTTCGACTCCCTTGACGATTTCATCAAGGGTGAGTTTTATCTTAATGCGAAGGTTGGATCCGCGGTTCACGCGCCGGCCACCACCACCGCTGCGGGCGCCTCCAAAGAAGCTTTCAAAAGGATTGTGCCCGCCGAATACATCGCCAAACTGCTCGAAGATGTCTTCCATGCTCATGCCGCCACCGCTGAATCCGCCACCACGTCCGCCACCAAAGCCGGCACCCTGATGACCGTACTGGTCGTAACGACGTCTTTTTTCAGCATCGCTCAGCACTTCGTAGGCCTCAGCTGCTTCCTTAAATTTATCTTCCGCCTCCGAATCGCCCGGATTCTTATCCGGGTGATATTTAATGGCCATTTTGCGGTAAGCTTTCTTGATGTCTTCCGCACTGGAATTCCGGGCTACCCCCAGTATGTCGTAATAATCTCTTTTTGTGGCCATATTATGCCCCTACAAGTACTTTTGCGAATCGAATTACTTTGTCATTCAGGTAGTACCCTTTTTCCAGTTGATCTACCACCTTGCCTTTGAGTTCTTCAGTTGGCGCAGGTACACTGGTTACCGCCTCGTGAAGGTCAGCGTTAAAAGGTTCACCAACTGCGTTCATTTCCCGAACGCCTTGCTGTGTGAGTATATTTTGGAATTTGGTAATGATCAGTTCAATACCTTCCCGCAAAGCCTGGACATTTTCAGCGGTTTCCATGGATTTCCGGGCCCTGTCAAAATCGTCCAGTACCGGTAAAAGAGACAAGATCACGCTCTTTGACGCTGTCCCAACCAGCTCTATGCGTTCCCGGGTGCTGCGGCGCTTAAAATTGTCAAACTCAGCAAATAACCGCAGGTATTTGTCGTTAAGCGAGGCCAGTTCTTCACGAAGTGAATCTTCGGCAGACACTTCTGCAGAGTTGTCTCCTCCCTCCCTTGCCTGGTCAGCATCTTTGCCGGCTTCTTCCTGAGCAGCCGATTCACCGGCGGGCATTTCACCAGCCTGGTTATGATGATCCATTTCTTCTTTCCCGTTTTCTTTTTTCTTCTTCAGCATGCTTTGTCTCTTAAAATGGTACTATCAGCGATTTAACTCAAAATGCTTGCCGCAGGGAGAAAAGCAGTCATCCTGTCAGTTTTCCCTTGCTTTCCCGGTCAAATCGTCCCCCTGCCTGTCAATGGTCTTATAGCACCGTTGCATTTTCATGCACCTTGCCGTTTTCACATTTAACAATGCGCGAAGGAAAACGTTCAATGATCCTGTAGTCATGGGTGGCCATCAGGACAGCAGTGCCGAGTTTACTAATGCTTTTCAACAAGTTCAGGATTTCGGAAGATGTCTTGGGGTCCAGGTTGCCTGTGGGCTCATCTGCCAGAATTACTTCGGGGTGGTTTAGCAAAGCCCGGGCAATCACTACCCGTTGCTGCTCACCGCCTGATATTTCGTGCGGCCACTTGTGGCGTTTGTGGACCAGGCCCACATTCTGGAGTACTTCGTCGATGCGCGCCGACATAATTTTTTTGTCGTTCCAGCCGGTAGCCCGCAGTACGAACATCAGGTTTTCTTCAATGGTACGATCTGTCAGCAGCTGGAAATCCTGGAAAACAATCCCCAGCTTCCGCCGTAAAAAAGGGACATCTTTCTTTTTCAGCGTACGCAGGTTGACGCCTCCGATCCAGGCATCACCGTTGTTCAGTTCCAGGTCGGCATACAGGACTTTCAACAGGCTTGATTTGCCGCTGCCGGTTTCTCCGATGAGGTAAACAAATTCTCCTTTGTTGATATGGAGGTTTACATCGGTGAGTACCAAATGTTTGTTGTATTGAAAAATATCGGCTTGTTCTATTTTGATGACATTCTGTTCCATGTTCAGATATCCAGTTTGATGATTTTTCCAAAAGGAAGTTCCCGGACGACATCCATAATGTATGCCGCTTTTTCAGTCAATCCGCATTTTTCCAGTGCGCGGTCGGGGCGATCTACGCGAAAATAGGCCAGCAGCGTGAACTCATCATCGCGCAACTGCACATAATCCGGTATTTTCGCTACTCCTTTAACTTTGATCAGATACAATTTAGTACCTCCGCCATTGAGTTTTCGTCATTGAGTTTTCAAAAATACGTTTTTGCATAAAACTTTCGCATCTTTAGGAAACTGTTTAGATTTGGCCGTCTCCACACCGTAATCCTTTGCTATTTCGTTATACATATAGTATGAAACATGCGTTGTTGCTGTTATTGGTGATCGTGCCCCTGTCGGCTTTTCCACAGGTCCCCGGTACCGGTGAACGGTTTACCCTGAGTGGTTACCTGAAGGACGCTGCTACGGGTGAAGCAGTAAGCGGCGCCACAGTAACCGCGGCGACAACAGGCGTCCGCAAAGGTAATGATACCTCCGAACATACCTCAGAACATGGTACATCATCCAATAATTATGGATTTTACTCCCTGACACTTCCGGCGGGGACCTATGCTTTGCATTTTTCAGGACTTGGGTACCGGCCGGTAAACCAGGAGGTGATCCTGAACGCGGACCAGCGCCTGGATCTGGAGTTGCATGCCGATACCGGAATGCTTGAACAGGTCGTGGTTAGCAGTCAGAAGGCGGATGAACACGTCCGCAGTGTGGCCATGAGCGTGAATAAACTGGACGCCGGCCAGATCCGGGAGATTCCCGCCCTGCTTGGGGAAGCGGATGTGATCCGGAGCATTCAGTTGCTGCCTGGGGTTACTACAGTAGGCGAGGGGGCCGCCGGGGTGAACATTCGCGGAGGGGCTGCCGATCAAATCCTGGTTTTGCTCGACGAAGCTCCTGTTTACAACACCTCTCATTTGTTTGGTTTTTTCTCCATTTTTAATCCCGATGCCGTCCGGGAAGTTA
>DATCYD010000205.1:0-3363 GCA_036570465.1 Anseongella sp. | reverse complement strand
CAGCAGAAAACCAATGCGCGCCCTGATCTCCTTGAGGATTTCCCGGGCGATGACTTGTTTTCGTTCCGGAAGCTGGCTTTCCGCAGTGGAAAACCAGTCATGCAACTCCCGGATATCCATGCAGCACAGCTCATAAATATTTTTATCAAGCAGCCGGAAATGCAACGATTCCTTTTTCAGGCGGCCACCATCGCAGGAGGGACAGGTTTTGATGGAACGAAATTCATCCAGACTCCCTTTGTCATTGTCGCGACGGTTCTGTTGTTCTTCCAACATCTTAATGATACCATCAAAATGAACCTGGTAGGTTTGCTTATAACTATTGCTGTAAGTCATATCTACCGGGATTATCTCGTCGGTTCCGTGCAGGAGTAAATCCCGCACAGAATCCTCCAGCTTACCTATCGGCGTGCCCAGTGAAAATTTGTATTTCTTGCCCAGCGCCTGCAGGATCTGGAAAATCCATATCTGGCGGTATTCACCCAGTGGAGCCAATCCACCCTGCATAATGCTCAGGGATGGGTCAGGCATCACCGAATGATCATCAATTTCCATCACATAACCCAGCCCCCCACATTCGGGACATGCGCCATAGGGCGAATTGAAGGAAAAAGAATTGGGTTGAGGTTCATCGTAGGAGATCCCGGTGCTTGGGCACATGAGCGACTTGCTGAAGTGAAATTCCTTGCCTTCTGCATCACTCAGTTTAATCATCCCTTTACCCTGCTTCATGGCTGAACGCACCGAGTCGGCCAGACGGCGACGGTCTTCCGGACCAACCTCCAGCCGATCTACCACCACTTCGATGTCGTGGATCTTGTAGCGGTCTGCCTGCATTTTGGCAACAACGTCTTTGACCTCGCCATCGACTCGTACTTTGAGGTAGCCCTGCTTTCTGATCTGCTCAAAAAGTTCGCGGTAATGTCCTTTGCGCCCCTTGACTACCGGCGCCAGGATATTCACCGCCTGTCCGTCAAATCGTTCCAGGATCACACGGATAATTTCATCTTCCGACATCTTCTGCATCGGTTCACCCGTATTGTATGAGTAGGCGTCAGCAATGCGGGCAAACAACAGACGCATGAAATCATAAATCTCTGTGACCGTTCCAACCGTTGAACGAGGATTGCGGGAAGTGGTTTTCTGTTCGATGGAAATAACCGGGCTAAGGCCGGATATTTTGTCCACGTCCGGTCGTTCCAACCCGCCCAGAAATTGTCTTGAATAAGCCCCGAAGGTTTCAATGTACCGGCGCTGTCCTTCGGCATAGATCGTGTCGAAAGCCAGGGATGATTTACCGCTTCCGCTCAGACCGGTTATCACCACCAGTTTGTTGCGGGGAAAGGAAACGTCGATATTTTTAAGGTTGTGGACCCGTGCGCCAAAGACCTCTACATTGGCCTGTTCGCCCAGGTCGGGAATCAGCTCGCTCATGTGTTGCAAAGTAACGAGTTATTCCCCGAAAAGTTTGCTTTTGCTAAAAATTTTGGCCGCGAATATATCAATCCGGAATCCGATTTACCGGCGACTGTAAAGCGCGTTGTATCTGACCGGGTGATTAAGCAACTCCTTGATCGCTACCAGTCTGTACAGATAACGTTCGGTTTCATTGTTCAGATCCAGAAAATAATAGCTTCCGGTACCCTGTCGCCGCAGTTCCTTTTGCAAAGTTCCCTGGCCAATATTATAGGCCGCAGCTGCCAGGGTCCAGGACCCCAGTTCGCGATACAAGGCTTTCAGATATTTACAGGCAGCCTCCGTTGATTTAACAAGATCGTTCCGTTCATCGGCCTGCCCGTTCACAGTCAGCCCCAGGGACCGTGCAGTCACCGGCATCAGCTGCCAGTATCCACCCGCTCCTTTATGGGAAGTATCCAGTGTAAGGCGGCTTTCAATCACTGGCAGGTATCGGAAATCCTGAGGGATCTGATGTTGTTTCAGAAGCCTATCGATCGTTGCCATGGTACCCGGATTGCGTTCCATCAATTCCAGATTGAGCGCCAGTTGCCGGTAATGTTTTTTAAAAGCCCGATCCATTTTTTTGAAAACCTGGCTATCTTCCAAGGGAATAGACTCTCCGGCAAAACTCAGCCCGGACGGAAAACCAGCGACGCCGGCCGCCAGTAGCTCGTTCCGGGATATATCAGGCACACCACCAGGATAAACCACCTTCGGCGTAGTATAAGAGAAAAGTCGGGTTGCTGAAAACACGATAATAACGCACACGCTTGACAGCAGGTACCGCTTGATCATTGCAAATTTATTAGTTCCACTCGCTCTCGTTCAATTCTTTACAAGAATTCCCGCTGTGCTTGCAACCTTCATGCCATAAAATCAATAAAAAAAGAATCAGTTTATTTTGTTGTAGCTTTGCAGCATCAAATTTAGAGAAATGAACATGAAACGGAACGGTCGTGATGACAAGCTCCCGGCGGGAAGAAGAAAAAAACCCGTGCAAACCAGCAGGGGAACTTTATCGAAAAAACGGGGAACAAACTCCCCAACATCAGAAGAAGACTCTGATAATCTGAAATTTAAAAAGAAACCTGGAGGGACACGGCCTCCACGCCCGGGAGCTACAGGCAGCTCTCGCGGGACGGGAAGGAGCGGTGCACGTCCGGAGAGAGCAGACTCACGTCCGGGCGCAACACGTAGTCCCCGGGGCAAGTCAGCCGGCAACTCGGGTCGCGGGCCTTCCAAACCTGCTCATTCACGTCAGCCAGGCAGTAGCGCAGACGGCATTCGGCTGAACCGCTACATGGCCAGTGCGGGAGTGGCCTCCAGACGCAAAGCCGATGAACTCATTGTGGCAGGCGCCGTCACGGTCAACGACGAGCCGGTCACAGAACTGGGTATTAAAATCAAACCTGGAGACAAGGTGAAATTTAACGGACGGCTGCTAAAACCAGAGCGCTTCGTTTATGTAGTGCTGAATAAACCCAAAGACTATATTACCACCACCTCCGATCCCCGCGAGCGGAAGACCGTCATGGAGCTGGTTAAAAAAGCAACAGGAGAACGCATTTATCCGGTAGGACGCCTTGACAGAAACACCACTGGTCTGCTCCTGCTTACCAATGATGGCGATCTGGCCGAAAAACTGGCCCATCCCCGGAACCGAATCCCCAAAATTTATTACGTCACCCTTCACAAGTCGCTGAAGGAAGAAGACATGCAAAAGATAAAAGACGGCTTGATACTGGAAGACGGGCCGGTCACCGTGGATGATGTCGCCTACGTGGAAGGAGGCTCCAAAAAGGAGATCGGAGTCGAGCTTCACAGCGGCCGGAATCGCATCGTACGCAGGATATTCGAATCACTGGATTACCAAATCATAAAACTTGACCGGGTATTATACGGCAA
>DATCYD010000204.1:0-7874 GCA_036570465.1 Anseongella sp. | reverse complement strand
CGGTAATGGTCAGGTCCCAGCGGTGATAGTAAGGAAGGCAATGCTTTTCCCATGTTTTAAGGCCATCCGGCAGGCCGGACACCGGTCTTGGTTCCTGCAACATGCCTGGCATGACATAACCTGCTCCATTGTCGGCTGCTGCAAAATAATCATTCGGTGTAGCTGTTTCCCTACGGTAGGCCAGCGCCATAGGTACCCGTTCTTCTAATACCGGACTGATGCACCACATTAGCGGGAGGTCACCCCTTCCCGGAGCGTCCCAGATCGTGGGAGTGGTTTGCGACACCCAGGAAGAGGCATCGTAATCGCCCACGTAAAAGACAATAAAGTTTCGCCCTTGCAGCTGAAGCTTGCCATCGCTGTCGAGATAGCCCCTTTCTTTAAGTTCGTCATGGGTAACCCAATCCTGCTCATAGCGTTTTTTCAGGGGAAAATGCTGCCAGAACGAGGCATTTGCCAACGCTCCGTAGCCAATGGCGTCGGCATCCTTAAAGGTGTTATATGCGCTGATAATGCGCGAGTATTCCCACTCGGTAGGCACATCGTCATGGATGCCGCCGGCGTGCTTGGTGTATTTGAAGATCCAGGGCGGAAAGCCGCCGATATAACACATTTTCTTTCCCTTATTCTGCTGATAAGCCGTTAGCAGAAAGCTTTTAAGCGTTTCCAGATCGGTACCGGGTGCCTGTTTGAGGTCGTCTGTCGCCGGTTCGTCGCCCCAGGGGCTCAGGTCGAAAAAGAAACCCCTTCGGCTTACAAAAAAATCATGATTTGTTAGGGTATGGTGGTTCAGTCGCGTGGCCCGGGGCTTCTTCATCCATTGCTGATCAATATAATAGGCGCCGTAACGGGCATTAAAGTTTCCTTTTTTCATGTACCGTTCCATGTACCATCGATATGCATCGTTCTTGGCTGATCCGGTGGAAGGAATGGTGGTGCCGGGAATGATTCCCTGTCCGGTGAACATGGATTCCCCGTTTTCCCGCAACAGCCATATCTTCACAGGAATACGGGGGCCTTCTAATACGAGGCGCCTGTACAAACTGCCTTCGGTGGTATCATACCGGATAGCGATCAGCCGCTCCGCACCCGCTATGGAAGATGCCACGTTGCTGGTAGCTGCAACCTCGGGGTCATATACCACCGCACCCTCAATGAACGAACGATACGCCTTCACGACATCTTCCGGTGATTGATACAGCACCGTATCCCGTTTACTGAGCCAACGTCCCTCCTGCCGGTAAATGTTCCACCAATATCGGTCGATGTTGATCCCTTCATTCTCAATGAAAAAATAATAAAGCAACGGCCGGACGCCGTTTACGATCCCTTGAAGCGTGGCAAGCGTATGGGTCTCATCCCAAACCCTCCGGACATTCTCCGGGTTGCTCATATCCAGTTTCAGGGTATAACCAAGGTCGAACATCCCCACCGGAGGCAATTTTGTGCCAGCTAACCCGGAATCGATCATCACTGAGCAAAAAAGAATGGCAATCAGGTATTTTTTTTTCATAATTCGGTGTATAGACACCAGACAAACATAAGAAAACCAATAACGGGCTTGGATAAAATGTTGTATTTTCGGTATCTTTATACCTTATGACCATTCGATTTTTTACGCTCTGTATATGCTTATTCTTTATTTCCGGCCGGCTCACCGCTCAGGAAATCAACCTTAAAAAGAATCAGGAATTTATCATTGAAACCGAAAACACGGTTACAATGCCTGGTGCAGCTACTCATTCCTGCAAGGAGTTCGCCTTTAAGGTCATTGAAAATGACCGGTCCGGCAATTATATACTGGAGGCGGAATTAATTGCCGCCAGTCAGAAAAGCGAAAGCGACGGCCGGGTATTTGTGTTTGATTCGGACAGCCTTCAAAACATTTCTTTCAATACCACCGCATCGCTCGATCTGCTGGCCATCCTGCATCGTCCCTTCACTGTCATCCTATCCCCAAAAGGTGAAGTAATCCGGGTAGAAGGCATGAAAGAATTGGGAGAACATTCGGCTTCAATATGGGAACTGCAGTCGGATATCGCCGCGCAGCTTATTCAAAACACGTCATTTTACCAGGCTTATTTGCAAGATTTGTTTCTTCGCCTTCCAAAGAACGGAACACTAAAAGAGGGAATGGAATGGAGCATTTCCGGAGATACCACGCGGTTCCGGGTAGCTGCAGATGACAAGAATTACACGATCATTTCTTCCAACGGAGGAAACTATCAACTGGACCGGAAGTCATTGCTACTTCTGAGCGCTACCCGGAAATTTGAAACAACCGACAAGGGGCAGATAACCCGGGGGAGCAGCAGCATCAGCCGTGTTTCAGCAACTACCAATCCCCAAACCATCGACACGGCATGGGTCAACATGGCTGTAGGCAGTTCATACTGGAGCAATAGGCTAAAAAACAATGCGGAGGAATACGACTCTGTTAAAATCATGCACTATATAGAAAAGTATGAAAAATTGTACGCAGATGACCCGGTATTTATCAATAATGCGCTAAATGCTTTGCAGCAAGCGGATAACTATGAAGAATACGACCGGTGGCTTATGTCCACCCCGAATTCCATATTGAGCAATAACTCGTCTCATTTACATAACAAACTACAACGGGCTCACCAGTCGGATCCTGGTTTAGCTTTTGAGATCGTGCGCATCTCAAATGAACGTTTCCCTAAAATGCTTTACCAATGGATCCAGCATAGCTTTTCGCAGGCATTTTTAGATGGCCAACCGGATTCTAAGGAAAAAAACGCGTCCTTGAAATTGTTGAGCTTATGCATGAACAGCTCTGATCCATCGCTTCAGAGACAATTTACCCCACTGAATACCTGGATAAATGCTAAGACTAACAGGCACCAGGCGGGTGCCCTGGAACAGCCTGTTTCAGCAATACGGGAGATGGGCCAACAATACTGGACAGAAAACAATCTGGGGAGGTATTCCCTGTTGACAACCTACCTGTTGAAAGAAGCGGGAGACTCTCTTCAGGCAGACGACTTGTTGAATTATACTATCCAACAGTTGGAAGAAGCCATCCAGGATTCTCTGAGCAACCATCAGCTCATCAACCGGAATATACTGGCGCATGCATATTTCCTCAAGTATAGGGCCGTTCTCCCATCTGATTCCGTTGCTGCGCTCAGCTACCTTAAAAAAGCGGCTGCTTATTCACCCAAAAGCGAAGCAGAAAAAGCATACGGAAGCTTCTATGACCGTCTATTTCTCAAATCAAAGGAAAGTTACCAGCCCGATTATATGATCGCTTTATCCCGCACGGGAAAATCTGAAGATGCCCTGCGTGCCCTGGTGGTGGAATTCAATGCCGATCCGCTGAAGCTTCCTAAATTGAAGGAATATTACCAGCAAACCTTTCCCGATAAGGATTTCACAACCTTCTTTAGCAATGAAGTAGTTAACAAATGGGATGAAGCTCCCGCTTTTTCGTTACCCAACCTGGATGACCAGACAGTGTCTCTTGAGAAATTTGCCGGGAAATGGCTGGTAGTGGATTTCTGGGGGACCTGGTGCGGCCCTTGTAAGGAAGAAATGCCTCAAATAAATGCGTTCTATCAAAAAGTAAAAAAGGGAGCCATTCCGGGAGTTGACTTCCTGAGCATCGCCTGCTACGATACCAAAGATAAAGTCACTGATTACTTAGCGGTGAATGATTTTGTCCTTCCAGCTTTAATTTCCGACGGCAAGGTTCAAAAGGCCTATAAAATTAAAGGCTACCCCACGAAGGTACTGATTTCGCCGACAGGAAAAATGATGATACTGGATTTTGGCTCCAGATGGGAAACCATTATTGAACAATTTGCCGAAGCATATCCGGGAACAACAAAAACTGAAATATAAGAACCGGCATCAGCAGTTTTCATCCTGCGAAACCGGGATTAAATCTTGCAGAACCGTACTTTCTCCGTCCAGACGAAGCACCTTTGACGGATAGCGTTCGGCAAACGTATAGATCAGTTGATTGGAATAATAATTGGACGTGCAGCGTGACAGGGAATCCCGGATATCAGCGGGGTCGGTCAGATCCGTTTCGGCGGCCACATATCCCATCGCATAAAAATTCCCCTTTTCCATCCAGATACAGCTTTTTTCGGAGTCATCCCTGCCCTTATCGATAATGGCAAAAGTGGGCTGTTTTTCAAGTAAATAATCCAGCGCCCGGTTCACCCGATCATTGTAGGCTAAGGCTGAAGGCGGCTCTTCCATGACCGCATGCGCCTGATCGCCGGGTTGGGCATATGGTTGGATGGATGGTTGCGGGCGGCCATTGGAGCGGGCGGTGGCGGATCCGAAAACACAAAACCGCGGGTCCAGACCGAATAATTCCACCAGGGCGCCCAGTGTTTTGACAGCATCGTACAACCTCCCAAAAGGTTGGATACAGGATTGATGTTTAGCCAGTCTGCCTGTTGCAAGACGCATGTACCCGTTCTGGTCTTCGTAAGCATACAGGCCGAATTTTGGCTCGAAACGTTTCAACGCCCGGTTATAGACCGGCCAGAGTCTCCGGATCTCCTGGCACTCCAGCAGCAGGGCCATCAGTTCGGTGGCACAGGTTTCAAAGGAAATCGAATGGATATTCCGCAGGAAATGCTGCCGTTGCGGATGGGGATTATGTCCCGTAAAATGTGAAGCCACTCGCTTTCGAAGGTTTACCGCCTTTCCTACATAAATCACCTTTCCACCCCGGTCACGAAAGTAGTAAACACCCGGGTTTGAAGGCAGGGCATCAAAATCCTCCCTGGGCAAATTGGGCGGCAGGCGCTGTTCGCCGGAATTCTTTTTCAACATGGCAAGGATGACCCCCTCGGTATCCCACTCCAGTAACCTGGAAAACAGGATCGCTGTAGCATCCGCGTCGCCCCCGGCCCGGTGACGATCGGTAATGGGGACTTCCAGGGCCCGGCACAAGTTTCCCAGTGAATAAGAAGAAAGACCGGGCCTGATTTTTCTGCTCATGCGCACCGTGCAAAGCTTGGGCGCCGAAAAACGATATCCTGCCTCATCCAGTTGTTGCTTCACAAAAGAATAGTCAAAATTGACACTATGCGCCACAAACACCCTTCCCTCCAGCAACCCGAATACTTCTCCGGCAATGTCTTCAAAGGCCGGAGCGTCCTTCACCATGTCATTATCGATACCGGTAAGAGCAAAAATGGGTAAAGGGATATCCTGCCCGGGATTTACCAGGCTGGTGTAACGTCTGACAACCTCGTTGCCGTTATGCACCAGGATCGCAATTTCGGTAATGCTGCTCCCCGCGGCATACCCCCCCGTGGTCTCAATATCCACGATTGCATATTCAACAGACTGGTTCTTTGTTTTCACCTTGCTAAGATATTTAGCAGATCGCAGAAATGCAAACGAATTAAATGCATTGGAATATTTCCTGAAGTCATTCCGGGCGCATATATTTGGCCATTCTGGCACAATGAACTCGAAAAACACCTCATCCACCGTCTATGTGATCCTTGCAGCGATCAGCTTCAGCCATTTTCTGAACGATCTGATCCAATCGGTTATTCCGTCGGTTTACCCGATGCTCAAAATGAATTACGGGCTTAGTTTCGCCCAAATCGGACTCATCACATTGGTATTTCAGCTAACGGCCTCGATCCTTCAGCCTTTTGTGGGTCATTATACCGATAAAAAGCCAAATCCACGATCCTTGTCTATCGGCATGAGCTTTACGTTTGCGGGACTGATCTGTCTGGCCTTTGCCGGCAGCTACCCGCTGGTGCTGGTGTCGGTCAGCCTCATAGGCATGGGTTCATCTGTATTTCATCCTGAAGCCTCGCGCGTGGCACACATGGCTTCGGGCGGAAAGAAAGGACTGGCGCAATCCATTTTTCAGGTAGGCGGGAATGCCGGAAGTGCCATTGGTCCCCTGCTGGCCGCCCTGATCATTATTCCGCGCGGACAATCACATATCAGCTGGTTTGCCCTGGTTGCGATACTGGCCATCATAATCCTTTTGGGCGTGGGACGTTGGTATCAATCCAATATGCAGCTAAAACACAACCTGGGAGGTCATGCGGCATCTTCGGCAGCAGCCGGATCACCGGGAAGAAAAAAGGTGATTTTCTCCCTGGCGATCCTGCTGTTGCTTATCTTTTCAAAGTACTTTTACCTGGCATCGATGACCAGTTATTATACTTTTTTTCTCATCGATAAGTTCGGCGTAAGCGTGCAGCAATCACAGATCTACCTGTTTGTATTTCTGGCAGCCGTTGCCATTGGAACTATTCTGGGTGGTCCGGTGGGTGATCGTTATGGCCGTAAGCATGTGATTTGGGTGTCAATACTGGGCGCCGCCCCCTTTACGTTGATGCTTCCTTATGCAAGTTTGTTTTGGACCATTATCCTGGCCGCCGTGATCGGGGTCATTCTTGCCTCCGCATTCTCGGCCATCCTGGTATATGCCACCGATCTGGTTCCGGGAAAAGTAGGCATGATCGCGGGCTTATTCTTTGGCTTTGCCTTCGGCATGGGAGGCATCGGTTCTGCCCTGCTCGGCTGGCTGGCTGACCATACCAGCATCGGGTATGTATTCAAGGTATGCGCCTTCCTTCCGCTGATCGGAATCATCACCGGCTTCCTGCCCAATATCGAAGGCCGGAAAAAAGCAGCTTGATGATGTCTCAGCCTTGCTGCCTCAGCTTAAGCTTACCCCCACGTAGCACAGTTGATATTCACCGGAACGATTCAAAAGCGAATGCTGACGCTTTTACCGGCATACACCTCCTGAGGAAGACGCACGGTAATTTCAGTATGCTTTTCAGCATCATTCCAAACAGCTGTAAAATGGTCTCCGTTAGCCTCGAGTTTAGCGTTTACCGAGAAGCGAAAGCGGTCCAGGGACCGGGATGGATCCGCAACGGTCACCTCCATGATCCGGGCTTCCTTCCGCCTGATCATCAGCATACCGGGGTCATAAGCTGTTATCCTCAGTTGCCGGCTGGCCGTGATTGAACCAGGGGCGTAAAAGACCAGTTGGGCGACACCTGAGGCGACATCTTCTACCGCCTGCAAACCAGCCTCGTTAGCAAGTATGCTTAGCTCATCAGCAAGATTTAATTCAGAAGCTTCCTGCGCGGACACGCCCGGCACAACCACGTACTCGTAACTGGCGCCATCGGGTCTGAGGCCGTGATCGATCCATAATTTAAAGACATCCTTACTTACCGGATCCCGGGGAGAATCGGATTGATGACTGATGAGGTACCAGCTACCGGTTTGCTCCTGCATGGAATAATGCACCCGCTGCGGACGCGGAAAGAAATAGCCGACGCTGTCATGCCATATCCAGCGCAGATTGGCAGGCTCCCCGTCCTTGTGAAAATGTTCCTTCCCAACAGCACCGGTGGCCACCGGTGCTCTCAACAGGCATTGATTGATGGTTGTAACGACCGGACTCCCGGCATTGGAAGCAATTCCCGCCCCAAGACATACATAACGTCCTTCAAAAAAGAACCAGGATTTTCGGGCGCTGATTGAATCGTGCTCGCTCCGGAAATCAAAGGCTGCCGCTCCCAGGACACCATCGGTAAGGCCGCCCACGAAATCAGTGATACCAGGCTGCTGGATTTCATCAGGATCAGGGAAATCAGGATATTGAACCAGGGTAGTGCCCGGGATCTTATGAAAATCGAACACCGGGTAAATATCGTAGTATTCCGTTCCGGTACGGGATATAAAATTGGAGCCGTTTCCCAGATAATGATTCCGCAGTCCCTCACTATTGTAAGGCACCTCCATATTATGATTCCTGGTGGAAAACATGCGGACTGAAGTATAGTAGCCGGGTTGCTGATGGGTCAGATGTTCTGAATGCCAAAAGAAGGTGG
>DATCYD010000203.1:0-20704 GCA_036570465.1 Anseongella sp. | reverse complement strand
TGATAATCAAAACACGGTCCAAAAATACAATAATATTATGCGGCGTTACATTTGCCTGAGCTTACTTTTTTCCACATGGTTGAATGTCCAGGCACAGGAAGTTTACAACGCCCATCAGCTGGACATCAGCTTTTATTCAAGCACACCTGTTAAATCATTCAAGGCCTGGAGTACATCCGGAACTTCTTCCATCAATCCGGGAAAACAAGAGATCAGTTTCAGCGTGGACATCCCATCGTTTACATTTTACCGGTTGCTCATGCAAGAGCATTTCAACAAAAAATACATGAAAAGCAACCGCTATCCACGCGCAACCTTCAAAGGGCACCTGAAGGAGCCTATTGATCTTTCGGCCGAAGGCATACACCAGGTAACCGCGCAGGGAACCCTGACCATTCACGGCAAAAAACAGGAACGTGAAATAAGCGGCTCCATCACCGTCAAGGATGACATTGTGCACCTGAAATCGGATTTCATTGTACTCACAAGCGATCACGATATTCTCATCCCTCTCTCCCTCCAGGACCAGATCTCCAGCGAAATAAGGGTACAAGTAAGGGGCGAATACGCCCCTTCAGATAAGCTTGTAAGAAAGTGACCCGTCACCGACAGGTCACCGGAACCAGAAATCAGGTTTAATCCTGATCCTGGGAACCGCCCTGAGATTGATCTTGCTGACCGCCCTGAGCCTGATCCTGCGATCCACCCTGCGGCTGATCATAAGACTGGTCCTGACTCGGGCCGCGATTATCGTCCCGTCGTGGGCCACGGTTATCACCATCCCGGCGGGGACCACGGTTGTCGCCACCTTGACGCCGGCCATGTCCACCCTGACGGGGGCCACGATCGCCACCACGGGATTGATCGCCCTCATAAGCGTTCTCCGGTTTAGGAAGCAACACTTTGCGGGAAAGCCTGTATTTACCGGTTTTCCGGTCAATCTCAATTAGTTTCACTTTCACCGTATCACCTACCTCGTAAACGCCGTCCATGCTTTCCAGGCGGGTCCAGCCAATTTCGGAAATGTGAAGCAACCCATCCTTACCAGGCATAAATTCTACAAAGGCGCCGAAAGGCATGATCGTTTTCACGATGCCGTCATAGTCTTCACCCACTTCAGGAGTAGCTGCAATCATCCGGATCCGGTTGGCCGCCATTTCCAGCGACTCTTTATCGGATGCAAATATTTGCACTTTGCCTTCCTCTCCCACTTCTTCAATATTGATGGTCGTGCCGGTTTCCCGTTGTAGTTCCTGGATATTTTTTCCACCTGGTCCGATAACAGCACCAATATATTCACGGGGAATGGTCAATTCCACAATCCGCGGAGCATGCGGTTTGTAATCTTCCCGGGGAGCCTCAAGGGCCTTCTTCATTTCGCCCATGATATGCAAACGTCCCTGACGGGCTTGTTCCAATGCTTCAGCCAGCACCTCATATGAAAGACCATCTACCTTGATATCCATCTGGCAAGCAGTGATCCCATTTTCGGTACCGGTTACCTTGAAGTCCATATCGCCCAGGTGATCTTCATCGCCCAGAATATCTGAAAGCACCACATAATTTCCGGTAGCAGCGTCACTGATCATCCCCATGGCAATGCCGGAAACCGGAGAGCGCAATTTCACGCCGGCGTCCATTAGTGCAAGCGAGCCTGCACAAACCGTAGCCATGGATGAAGAACCGTTTGATTCCAGAATATCAGATACCACACGAATGGTATAGGGGTTCTCGGAATCCTCGGGCAACACCTTTTTAAGCGAACGCATCGCAAGGTTGCCGTGGCCAATCTCCCGCCGGGCCGGCGCTCTGTTGGGTTTTACTTCGCCGGTAGAAAAGCCCGGGAAATTATAATGCAGTAAAAACTTGTTATAACCATAGAACATGGCGCTGTCAATCAGCTGCTCGTCCATCTTGGCCCCAAGCGTAACAGTCGTCAGGGACTGGGTCTCCCCACGGGTAAAGACCGCCGATCCGTGAGCGGAAGGCAGGTAATTCACCTCGCACCAGATCGGGCGGACATCAGTAGCTGAACGACCATCCAGGCGGACACGCTCGTTGAGCACCATATTCCGCATGGCTTCTTTTTCAACATCATGATAATAGCGCTTGATCATCCCTTCACGCTCTTCCTCGATCTCGCCCTGGGCTTCAATAAATTCGTCCCGGAGGGCTTTAAACTGTTCGGTGCGTTCCTGTTTAGACGAACCCGAACGGGCTATCTGATAAATTTTATCATATAGCTCTGTCTTGATCTGCTGGCGCAGCTCCTCGTCGTTGGTCTCGTGACTGTATTCCCGCTTGGGTTTGCCAACCAGCTCAGCCAGCTCCAATTGCGCCCTGACCTGTATTTTAATGGCCTCATGTGCCAATTTGAGCGCTTCCACTAAATCCCCTTCGGCACACTCCTTCATTTCTCCCTCCACCATGACAACGTCTTTTTCAGTAGCCGCTACCATCAGGTCAATATCTGCCCGTTCCATATCCGACACGGTTGGGTTCACAACGAACTGATCGTCGATCCGCGCCACACGTACCTCTGAAATAGGACCATTGAACGGAATATCACTGATCGTCAGCGCTGCCGAGGCAGCGAGTCCGGCCAGACTGTCGGGAGAAACTTCCGGGTCACCGGAGATCATCGTCACCATGATCTGAGTATCGGCATGATAATCATCCGGGAACAGTGGCCGAAGGGCCCTGTCCACTAACCGGCTGATCAGGACCTCGTAGTCTGATAGGCGTGATTCCCGCCTCATAAAACTACCCGGAATCCGACCCATTGAGGCGAATTTCTCCTGGTAATCAACAGACATAGGCAGAAAATCCACCCCTGGTTTAGCTTCTTTTGATGATACGACCGTCGCCAGCAGCATGGCATCTCCCATGCGCACAACGACACTGCCGTCGGCTTGTTTCGCTAATCTTCCTGTTTCGATGGAAATCGTTCTCCCATCGCCCAAATCAAATGATTTGGTAGTTCCGCTTTGTCTCATTTGCTTTTTTTCAATTATTTTGCAGCGAAAATACGGATTTTTTTTATACCGCACCGGGAAGCCCCTAACAAAAATCCGCCGGGAAAATTTGAACTACCGGCAGAAACAAGTACATTTACTTAAACCAAACTTAACCTAACACAGCCCCTTGGTGAGAAGAATACTTACTTACTTTGTCACATGCTTAACAGTTCCAAAGACAATGAACTTTTCAGCCGTATTCAGGAAAGTGATCACGATGCATTCAATCAGCTATTCCTGAAATTTTACAAGCCTTTGTTGCTATTTTCAAATTTCATGGTAGAAGATGAGGAAGCCAAAGACCTGATCGCCGATCTGTTTCTTGATATTTGGGAAAAGCGGGAAAGCTTAAGCATCCACTCATCGGTTAGCGCTTATCTGCATACTGCACTGAAAAATAAGGCCATCAACTCCAGGAAACGCAAAGACCGGAATATCTGTATTGATGAAGCGGAATTGAGCAACCTCCAGGCCGATTCCTTTACCAGTCCCGATCGCTTGCTGATGGCAAAAGAGTTTGACAAGCAAATCCAGCATTACATAGCCTTGCTTCCCGAACGCTGCCGAATGATCTTCCTGCTGAACAGAGACAACAAGCTCAGTTACCAGGAAATCGCTCAATTGCTTAACGTATCGCTGAATACAGTAAAAACGCAAATGTTCCGCGCCCTTCGTTTCCTGCGTCATTCTCTGTTTCAGAATGAGCCTTCCAGCCGCACACCGGATAATTTTTAATTTCTTTCCGAACCCTGTCACTATTTTGCTCACCTGTTTTGTCTTTATACTAGTGTCCACTGGTGCAATCATCATGAAGCAAAATATACAGCTGTGAAAGCAGATATTCACCTGATCATTACCAAATACCTCTCTTCCCAGGCAAACCAGGAAGAGATTGATCTGTTGGTGAGCTGGATCGAAAAAAGCGAGGCCAACCGAAATACCTTTGACCAGCTCAAACGGATTTGGGAGCACAGGATGTCTGACAACCGCGAAAGCGACGCACTGGAAGCCCTGGCTCAGGTAAATGCCCGCATCACCCGCAAAAACCACTTTTTCCGCAAAAACCACTTTTTAAGAAGCCCTCTTTGGAAAACTGCAGCAGGAATTGCCCTGCTCGCTATTTTTCTTGCAGGAGGCATCCTGGCGTACCGACCCTATTCAGACTCCCTGTTCAACAGATACAAAGTCGTTGAAACCCTCCCTGGAAAAAAGCAGCGGGTCATCCTGCCGGATAGTACCATTGTTTACCTGAACAGCAACAGCAGCATTCGTTTTCCGAAAAAATTCAACGATGCCAGCAGGGAAGTCTTTATTGTCGGAGAAGCCTTCCTTGATGTCAGGCATCGGGATCACCAGCCGTTTATTGTCCATACCCAGCACGTTTCCACAAAAGTGCTGGGTACCAGGTTCAATATTTATTCCCGGCCCAATGAAAATCAACTGCGGGTTTCACTGGTAGAAGGCAAGGTGTCCATCACCAACGAACAGGAGCCTGATTCACCCATTATCCTGCTGCCTGAAGAAGAAATAATCATTGACATGAAAACCGATGTGACCATCAAACAGCATTTTGAACCAGACAATACCACTGCCTGGACCAATGGCACCCTGATCTTCGACAACGAGCTTATGTCAGAAATTGCACGCAAAATTACGGCATGGTATGGCGTAAAAGTCGTTTTCCAAAACGAAAATCTGTTGAATTGCCGGTTCAGGGGGAAATTCCGCAATGAATCCCTGATAAACATCCTGGAAACAATGGAAAAAACCGGTGTAATCACGTACGAACTCTCAAAAAACAATACAATGGTCTATTTAAATGGAAAGGGATGTATGAACTCTGAAAGGTAATTAGAAAAACGGGATAGTACCGGATGATACTACCCCGATTTTGGCCCCGGATCGCTTCATTTGGCTCATGCAGACGATCCGTTGAGGCCTCAGAATCAACAGTTTAATAGTTAATCTGAACAGCAGTAAAGTTATGAAATTTTGTTTACTAAAAAAGCTGAAGATCATGGCAAGAATATCGCTGCAGGGAATGGTCATTAATTTGGCTTTATTCACCGGCCTGTTTGCAATGACGCCCGTTGCCCATTCTCAGCCCTCCAATGTGCCCCTTTCTTTAAGAATCAGTGACAAAAGCGTATTGGAAACCTTCCTGATCATTGAACATCAAACCTCCTACACATTCGCCTATTTTTCTTCGGGCCTGGATCTGGAACAAAAAATCAGCCTTCAGGCTCCTGACTCAAACCTGGAAGACGTGCTTAAGAGGCTTGGACAAGAAGCCCGTTTACATTTTGAAGTGAGTGACCGCAAGATCGTGGTCAAGAACAAAGAAGAACACGCGAAAGAGCAGCTTGATGCGGTTAAAACATCGCTCAAGCCCGGATACGCATCCCTCTTCACCCCCCTGCTAACCACTACCCTTCCCCGGTTCCGGCAAGAAGAAATCACCGGACAGGTACGGGACCTGGTAAACAACGAACCGTTACCGGGTGTGAGCGTCACTGTTAAAGGGACTCAAATAGGCACTTCCACAAATGTAGAAGGCCGTTACACCCTTAGTGGAGTGGGAGAGAACGATGTGCTGGTATTTACTTTTCTCGGATTCAAACCCATCGAAGTCCGGGCAGGTGATCAACGCAGGATCGATGTGGTGATGGAAGAGGATATGGAATCGCTGGACGAGGTGGTGGTGATAGGATACGGTACACAGATCAAAACCGATGTTACCAGCGCGGTGAGCCAGGTAAGCGGTGATGAAATCCGAAAAACACCAACCGTAGCGCTTCAGAACGGATTATCCGGAAAATTGCCCGGCTTGTTTTCACAGCAACGGAGCGGTCGGCCAGGCGGCGATAACGCGGCCAATGTTTATATCCGGGGAGTAAGCACCTATGCCGGAAGCCAGCAGCCTCTGGTGCTGGTAGATAACGTGGAATACAATTACGATCAGCTGTTTCTGATCGACCCCAATGAAGTTGAAAGCATCTCCATCCTGAAAGACGCTGCTGCAACCGCTATTTATGGCATCAAGGGTGCCAACGGGGTCATTCTGGTAACCACCCGACGTGGTGAGGCTGGCAAACCCGAGATCAATTTCAGAACGCAATTCGGCTCCCAGACTCCGGTGCACGTGTTGGAAACCCTGGGCGCCTACGAATCAGCCATGCTTCATAACGAAGCCCTTGCGCTTGACGAGATGGACCCGATCTTCACCCCGGAAGACCTGGAGCTGTTCCGCACTGGTGAGGATCCTTACGGACATCCGGATGTGAATTGGTACGATGTGGTATTCAAACCCAGTGCGCTTGTGACCAATAATAACCTGGATATATCCGGAGGAAGCGAACGGGTCAGGTATTTCATCACCCTGGGCTATATGTGGCAGGACGGCCTGCTGCGGGACATTCCTTACAAAGGACCAGATCAGGTGGCTTCTGGAAAAACGCAAGTAAACACGAACTTTTTTGCCAAACGATATAAATTCCGGTCCAACCTCGATATCAAGGCCACCAATTCATTAAGCTTTAAGCTGGATCTTTCAGGGACCCGGCAGGAAGCCAGCCGTCCTAAGTATGAAACCGGTTTCGGCACCCTCTTCAGATATGAATATGCCAACCCGTATATCATGCCGGTATATAATCCGGACGGGAGCTTCGGCTATGCCAACCCCAACCGGATGATCCCCCCTAACGAAAGCAATAATATCGCAGCCGTTTATTCCCTTGGCGGGTACACGAAATCCCTGAACGATTTCCTGAACGTGCACATTTCTGGCACTCAGTTGCTGGATGCACTCACACCGGGGCTATCGGTCAAGGCAGAAATGGCCTATTCCAATGCCAATACCGCCAGCCGTTCCATGACCCGCTATCAGACGGATATTCCTACGTACTGGTATAATCCGGAAACAGAAATTTACACACCACGAGACCCTGCTAATTACACCATTCTGCCTTATGAGCTGGTGTACGAAGGTGGCACACCCAACCGGCGGTTGAATCTGCAGGGGGCCCTGAACTACACCCGTTCATTTGAACCACACAATGTAGGAGCATTAATCCTCTTCAACCAGACCAGTTATATGGATGGTGCCGAACCAATGGCTAATTTCAGAGGATACACCTTCCGGTTTACTTATAATTACAATCACAAATACCTGTTGGAAGTAAGCGGTGCCTATAACGGTTCGGACCGCTTTGTGACGCAAAAGCAATATCAATTGTTCCCCGCTGTTTCAGCCGGCTGGAACCTGGCCAAAGAACCTTTCTTCCAGGAGGTTTTTCCCTTTATTGAAGGGTTTAAGCTCAGAGGATCCTACGGCTGGGTGGGTAGCGATGATATCGGTGGCAACCAATACTTATACGAACAGGTTTATGACCGGGCTGATAACTATTCATTCGGCGAGTTCCATAATAATATCGAAAGCATTGTGGAAGGCGTTCAGGGAAACAACGATGTTACCTGGCAAACTGAACGCAAGGCTGACATCGGCATTGACTTTTCACTGTTCCAGGGACGGTTCAGCGGCAGTGTGGATTACTTCGATAATTTCAGGTATGACATTCTGACCAAACGCTCCACCATCCCTTCCTATTTCGGAGTTCAGGCATCGAACCTGCCTCCGGTAAATATCGGCGAGGTCAGCAACAAAGGCTATGAAATAGAAGCCAGCTACAAAAATACATTGGGAAGATTAGGAATAAATGTAACTGGTAATTTCTCTTTTGCCAAAAACAAGATCCTGTTTATGGACGAGCCCGATCCCAAATATCCCTGGCAACGGGCAACAGGTTTACCCATCGGAATGATCCGGCAGCATATCTGGTTAGGCTATTATGAAAGCAAAGAGGACATCGCCAACAGTCCCGTTCCGGCCGGAACGGTGAAACCGGGTTACCTGAAGTATAAGGATCTGAATGATGATGGAGTCATCGACACGGACGACCGCGCCTATATGGGCAAGCCCAACCTGCCCAATACCAATATTGGGTTAACGCTTGGATTTACTTATAGCAATTTTAGTTTCAGTGTCCTGCTGCAATCAGCTCTGAATTTTGACATCTATATGGGCAATGGCAACGCCGTTCCGTTCAAAACCAATCTGCAGCCGATCCACCAAGGCAGATGGACGCCTGAAACAGCTGAAACAGCTACTTTCCCGGCGCTCACCACTACTTTTAACGGAAGTTACATGAACCCGGACAACCGCTCCACTTTCTGGACCACAAAGGGTGATTATCTGCGCATCCGTTCCATGAACCTGGGCTACAACGTCCCTTCGGAGATAGTTAGTAAGATCGGGCTTTCCAGGGTGATGCTTTTCGCCAACGGGTACAACCTGTTCACCTGGTCTAAATTCCTGGACCGCTTCCAGTTTGACCCGGAAGTTTCATCGGGTGGAGGCGGATATGTCTATCCTCCTGAGCGGATTTTAAACTTCGGCTTAAATGTAACCTTTAAGTAACATGAAAAAGTTATCCCATCAACTCATAGGAAGCCTTTGCCTGCTACTGCTGGTGATGGCTCAAATCGGCTGCGAAAAAGCAGAAGATTTCCTCGATAAAAAATCTACCAATTCACTGGATGAAACCACGGTGTTTGCCGACAGCGCTCATACCATGGATTTTCTTGGCGGTGTCTATCACGGTCTGTTCATCTGGCGGGTATCCGGCCCCTCAAATGGCGTAGAAAACATCCTTGTTGCCGTCACCGATGAAGCGGAGCAACGCTACCCTGCAGCAGGAATGCTGGAAACCCAGATCCTGACAGGCTCATTTGGGGGCACATTTAACAGCTATATCAATGACTCCTGGAGTTTCTTGTACACCCATATCCGTCTGGCGAATATTTATCTGAAGCATGTAGATGGCTCTCCCCTTTCCGCTTCATTAAAGAAACGGACCAAACAGGAAACCCGGTTTCTGAGGGCCTACTTTTATGCGCGCCTGATGGAAGGCTGGGGAGGCGTACCCCTGATGGGCGATACTGTCTTCGACCTGAATTCAAGCGCCGGAGGGGGACGTAACACCTATGCTGAATGCGTGGATTATGTGATCTCTGAACTGGATGCGGTGGCCCCTGATTTACCGCTCACCTATTCCGGACTGAACTACGGACGCGTTACCAAAGGCGCAGCGCTGGCATTGAAGGCACGTGTACTGCTTTTTGCGGCAAGCCCCCTGTATAACGGCGGAAGCGTTGCCGACAAGCCTGAACTAAAGGAATTGACTGCTTATCCTACCCACGATCCTTCCCGCTGGCAAAAAGCTTTAGAGGCCTGCCAGGCGGTGGTGGATCTGGGAATATATGAGCTGGAAACAGATAATGAGACCAAACCTGGAAACGGATTTTATGAAATGTTCCTGGAACGGGTAAACAAGGAATACATCCTTGCCTACATGATGGGACCCAATGTTTATCTGGAGCAATTCAATATGCCACCCAGCCGGGGCTACTGGAACTCATATCACCGTTGTCCCACCCAGGAGCTGGTGGACGCGTTTCCCATGTTGAACGGGAAAGCCATTGATGACCCCACTTCCGGTTACGACCCGGCTAATCCCTATGAGGGAAGAGATCCCCGTTTTTATTATTCCATCATCTACAACGGCTCCCTCTATTTTAACAGGAACGGACGGGCCATGAAACCGGTATGGACTTACGAGGGAGCATCCCCCGATGGTATCGTTCCCGTAAGTTCGGGAGGCGCCACGCACACTGGTTATTACTACCGGAAAATGAGTGATGAACAAATCCCTTACCGCGGTGGCGGAAATACCAATCGTTGCCTGCCCATTATGCGCTATGGAAGTTTATTGCTCGATCTGGCTGAAGCCGCGAATGAAACAGGGAATATTCCCCTGGCGCTGGATCAACTGATCGAAATCCGCAAACGGGCAGGCATTGAGCCGGGTGGCGATAGCATGTATGGCTTGCCAGCCAATCCCTCCCAGGACGAAACCAGGGAACTTATCCGGCGGGAACGTTTTATCGAACTGGCCTTCGAAGGATATCGCTTCTTTGATATCAGGCGCTGGAAGGCCGGCGACATCATCGACGAGAAGTACACGCATGGCATGCGGATCCTGAAAGATGGTAATGATTTCACCTACGAACGGATCGAGGTGCGGAAACATGTTTTCAAAGAAAACCTGTACCTATTTCCCATTCCGTTCGACGAGGTCAGCATTAACCGCGATCTCCTTCAGAATCCTGGATGGTAAGATGCATTTGTTGTACTGCCCTCAGTGGGCTTAAAATTTAAACCATGATACACGCTATAAAACTACCGGAAGGGGTATCTCCCGAGTCTATACGGAGAGACATGCCGGTCTTACTGCTGCTTATGTTGTTGGCGCTGCTCGCCTTGCCAGCGAGCTCCCAGGCCGGCACAGCGACACGTGATTCCCTGCCTGCAGGCGATTCGCTGAAAATATATCCCATCCTTTACCAAAGACAGTCTCCGGGTAATCTGGTGGAATCCATCGGACATTTGAAAGGAAAGAAACTGGAATCTACCGCCGCTACCTTTATCAACACGGGGTTTAGCGGACGCATTGCCGGTTTGTTTACCAGTCAGATATCAGGAGAACCGGGCAATGATGGAGTAAACTTACGCCTTCGCGGGCTGGACCCCCTGATCCTGGTTGATGGTGTTCCGCGAAGCTTGCTGTCGGTCAATCCTGAACAAATCGAATCGGTCACCGTGCTGAAGGACGCCCTGTCAACAGCCATGCTGGGAATGCGGAGTATGAACGGCGCGGTACTGATCACCACCCGGAAGGGGCTGCATAAAACAGGCTTCAATCTTGATGTAACCGCCCATACCGGCACTTCTTCCCCATTGAAACTGCCGGAACCATTATCCGCCTTTGATTATGCCACGCTGTATAATGAAGCCCTGGGGAATGATGGAAAACCTGCCATCTACACCCAGGAAGACCTGAATGCCTATCAATCAGGAAATGATCCTTTTGGGCACCCCAACGTGAACTGGTATGACCGGGTCCTGGAAGATCATGCCTCATTCAACCGTTACGTATTAAATGCCGAAGGATCTGGCAAAAACCTGAATTATTTTGTTTCCCTGGATTACCTGAATCAGCAAGGTCTGTTCTCGAATTCGTCACTGAATACATACAGCACCAACTCGGAATATCAACGGTACATTTTCAGAAGCAACGTGGGAGTGCAGATCAATCCCACCTTGTCAATGTACATCAACCTCTTCGGTCGTATCCGGGATCAAAATCAGCCAGGAAGTGGCACCGAAAGCATTTTCAACGCTTTATCAACCACTCCATTCAACGCCTATCCGGCGCTCAATCCGGACGGCAGCCTGGGCGGAAATGTCAACTATAACAACAATATCTACGGACAATCGGTACTCTCGGGCTACATGAACGAGGTTTATAGCGATGGGTTTGTGGACCTGGGCTTGAAAAAAGACCTGAGCGCCCTTCTGGAAGGCTGGTGGGTTCAGGGAGCTATCTCCTATAACCTGGCCCTGACTCAGGAAATAGACCGGAGCAAGGATTTCGAAACCTTTGAAATGCTTTTGGATCCCGGGACCGGCGATACCACCTATAATCGTTTTGGAACAAAATCAGACCAGCGGAACAATTCCAGTATCCTGGCCAGATCACATCAGTTATACGCAGCCGGCAGCACCGGCTTTTCACGCAATTGGGGCGAACACTCCCTGGATGCGCTGCTGATGTATAATATTGATTCTTATTCCATCGACTCCGATCTGCCAAACCGGTATCAGACACTGGCAGCGCGTCTGCGATACAATATCGGAAACAAGTATTTATTGGAAGCAGCGGCTTCATACAGCGGCAACAACCGGTATGAAGAAGGTAACCGGTTTGGATTGTTTCCCGCCTTTGGCGCAGCCTGGAATATGCATGAGGAAGATTTCTTCCCCGAAGACAGCTGGATCAGTGCATTAAAGATCCGTGCTTCATACGGCCTTACAGGAAACGCCGTGGCCGGGTACTACGAATACATTAACCGCTACGGCAGCGCGTCAGGATACTACTTTGGCACCAGTGTATCCCGGGTATCCGGAAGGGCGCTTCAGGTTCCGCGCGACATCAGCACCTGGGAAAAGGCAGAAAAACTGAACATTGGCCTGGACCTCTCGTTTGCCGGAAAAAGAGGATTCATTTCAGCCGATTATTACCGGCATACGTTAAAGGATCTGGTGCAGGCCAGGGGAAGAAGCTCGGCAATCCTGGGCTGGGGCAAGGACATTATCCAGAATCTGGGTAAGGACCGTTATTCCGGCATGGAACTTCAGGCTGGATGGAATGACCGCTCCGGAGACCTCAGCTATTACATTTCGGGGAATATGACCATGGCCGGCAGCGAAATCCTGTTCAATGACGAACCGGACTATCCATACAACTGGATGTACCGCACCGGTCATCAGGTGGGACAACTATTTGGGTACGTAGCCGACGGTTTTGTGGGTCAGGCAGGCGAAGGCATGGTCATGGAAGGCTATCAGCCGGTTCCCGGGGATATTAAATACCGCGATCTGAACGGTGACGGCGTCATTAACCAATTCGACCGCCAGGCGATCGGAACAGAGAAACCGCTGATTTTTTACGGCCTGGACCTGGGCTTTTCCTGGAAGGGATTCAGTCTCAGCGTCCTGGTACAGGGCGTAGCCAACAAGAATATCATGCTAACCGGCGCACGTCAATGGGAATTCCAGAACGACGGAAAAGGACAGGCATATCAGCATCACCTGGACCGCTGGACTCTGGAAAATACCGATGCCACCTACCCGAGGCTATCCGTAGGAACAAATATCAGCAACCATATAGCATCAAGCTTTTGGGTACGTCCGGGTGATTACCTGCGGATTAAAAACGCCGAAATCGCCTATACCCTTCAGAATTCCTGGCTCGGCCAGGTGGGCATTAAACACGTCCGGCTTTTCGTCAATGGGTTAAACCTGGTCACCATCTCGGATCTCAAACGGTCGGACCCGGAGACCTTGGCGGGCACCTATCCCATTCAACGCATTATCAGCGGAGGGCTTACTGTTAAGTTCTAATCAAAACCATTCAATCATGCGACAACAATATATATACGGACTCATCGGCGCCTTCTTCCTGGCAGCCTGTGACAAGGCGGAAGAATTCCCCCAGCATTATATCACGCCGCTCCATGTTTATAATCCGCTGGATTCAAGCGGTGACTATGCCATGGAAGTCCTGAACCACCTTTATACTTTTCTTCCGAACGGATATAACCGGATCAACAATGTGGTACTGGGAGCGGCTACAGACGATGCCATTGCCTCGGCGAATTACAATAACATTGAAATCCTCTCCCAATCCAGACTGAATCCGGTTATCGACAACCCCGATGGCTATTGGTATCAGGGATATGAAGCCATCCGGAACGTGAACTTGTTTCTAACCAATATCAGCAAAATCCCCATTGGCGAAACCACCAGGGGATACTGGAGCTCAGAAGCGCGCTTCATCCGGGCAATTAATTATTTCGAGCTGATCAAACGTTACGGGGGAGTTCCTCTGGTGGGAGATCAATTGTTCTCCCAGGATGAACAGCTGGAAATGGATCGTGATAGTTATGAAGACTGTGTCAGCTACATCGTGTCAGAAATGGACGCGATCAAAGATCAGTTGCGGACCGATCCGATTGGCAATACCGATGTTGGCCGGATTACCCGCGGAGGTGCCCTTGCATTGAAATCCCGTGCATTGTTGTATGCGGCCAGCCCTCTGAACAATCCTTCTCAATCGGTCAGCAAATGGCAGGCGGCAGCCGATGCTGCCAAACAGGTGATCGACCTGGAAGATTTCGACCTGGAAGATAATTTCACCGAGGTCTTCACCGAACGCAAGAACGACGAAGTTATTCTCGCCTGGCAGAGGGACCAAACTCAGGATCTGGAGCGGAATAATGCTCCGGTTGGCTATACAGCGCCCAATGCAAGTAATGGCTATGTCAGCCCTACTCAGGAACTTGTGGACGCCTTCCCCATGGAGAACGGGTTGCCTGTCAGCAACCCGGCTTCGGGCTACGACCCTCAGGATCCCTACCTTAACCGCGACCCCCGGCTGGGAGCTACGGTCTTCTATAACGGTTCCATGTGGTTAGACCGGCCGGTAGAGACCTTTGAAGGCGGCCTGGACAAGCCAAACGGTATCCAGCGTCAAACCCGCACCGGCTACTATATGCGAAAATTCCTGGCAGACTTCTCCACCAACGAAGCCTACGGCAATCAGAATCACAATTTTGTTATTTTCCGTTACGCGGAGATCCTGCTGAACTATGCCGAAGCCGCCAATGAAATCGGCATGACCGAAGTGGCTTACGAACAATTGAAATCGATCAGGGACCGTGCAGGAATTGAACCGGGCGGAGATGGTTTGTACGGATTGAAAGATGCCATGAGTCAGGAAGAAATGCGGGAAGCCATTCATCTGGAAAGACGAATTGAACTGGCCTTCGAAGAGCATCGCTATTGGGATATCCGGCGCTGGAAAACCGCTGAAGAAGTGGGAAACAGCGAGTTGCATGGTGTCCGCATTAGCGGAAACCCGGATGACGGATTTACCTACGAAGTAATCCCTGTTGCTAAGATCACTTTCAGCGCACCCAAGATGTATCTATACCCCATTCCATTCACCGAAACCAGCGGAAACCCGGCGATCGGTCAAAATCCCGAATGGTAAGAACCGGTTCAAAATCCACATAAAAATGAAAACCTTACTGATATTCTTCTCTGTGATGTGCTTGTCAGGTCAGGCCCTTCCGGGGCAACCCTCGCCGGTGCTTTCCCGTTATCAGATCTTTACGGGAAGCGTCCATGCGCATACTTTGTTTACCCAGTCACACGGGGCGCATCTGGAACGTCTTCCCGGACACGATAAGTACATGACCGTGAGCGATGAGCACACCAGCTTATCGGTCAACACCCGGCTAAAACCCGACTGGGAGAAATACCAGGGTACTCCTTCAGCACATTTCACGATGGCCAAAGAGCAGGGTTATGACTTTTACGTCACCACCGATCATTCCCAGGAATCCACTTTCCATCCTTCCGGGCCAGACAATCCAAAATGGCTTGAAACGCTGCGTGATGCCCGGGAAGCTACTGACAAGACCTTTGTAGCCCTTACCGGATTCGAATGTTCCGAAAACAACGGTCCGGTTGGCCGGGGGCATATCAACATCATCAATACATCAGACTATGTGAACGCTCTGGCTCCGGGAGTGGATATCCCTGCCATCTATGAATGGCTTAAAAACGCGTCTCCCACTGAGGAAGGCCCCGTACTTGCAAGCTTTAATCACCCTGGCAAGGATCAGTACGATAATTGGAAACACCGCGACGCGGAAATCACCAACATCATTACCATGCTGGAAGTGATCAATTCAAATAAAAGAGTTCATTACGCTGGTTTTCTGGCAGCGTTGGATCGTGGCTGGAAGGTCTCTCCTGTATGCGGCAATGATAATCACGATCTGGGAGGCATTTCCCGTCATACTTCCCGAACCTTTGTACTGGCTGAAGAACGAAGCAAAACCGCCATCCTGGATGCCATGAAACAGCGTCGCACGTATGCTTCCCTGGAAGAAAATATCCAATGCCGGTACTCGGTAAACGACATTATCATGGGGTCCACCCTGGAGCGCCCAACCCGTTTCCGTTTTGACATCGTCATCAGCGATCCCGATACAGACAATCCTGATGACCGGATTACACAAATTGATATCGTAACGAACGGCGGAGAAGTGGTGGAAACCTTCCGGCCAACGCCGGCCCATTCAGTACGCTGGAGTCCGAAAATAAAGGACCGGAAAAACTCCTGGTTCTTTGTACGGGTCTGGAATGCCGGTGGCGGAGATGCGTCCACTGCCGACCCCAAAAAGCCCGTTGCCTGGCTGGCCCCGGTATGGACAGGCCGTTAATCCCAGTAAAATGAAATACCTGTTCACGACGTTAATCTTGCTGACATGTGCATTAACGGCCTTCTGCAGGCCGGTGGATACGGTTGAAGTACATACCGGCCAGGATGAGGGAATCGTAAGCCCCTTGATCATGGGCTTTAATACCGTGTATTGTTATGCTCCTGATAACGACTGGAACAGCCATGACGGAAAAATCCCTTCCTTGCTTGAGCAATTGGGCACACGAGTATTGCGATACCCGGCCGGGACTGTGGTCACGTTCTTTCATTGGGAACAACCCACCGGACAAGGCTGGAAAGATAGCTGGGCCCCTGACTTCAACAAGGCCAGGAATACAGATCCGGCTTCTTTTATGGACATTGACGAGTACCTGGATATTTGCAAGCGATTCAACATCACGCCTCTGATGGGCATTAACATGGCCTCAGGCAAGAAATACGACCGCGTGGAAGAAGGGATCGAAGAAGCCATCCGCCTGATGCGTCATTGTCGCAGCAAGGGCGTAACAGTGCGTTATTATTACCTTGGTAATGAACCCTACCACAAAACAGCCAACTACATGTACACGGCTGAAGAATATGCCGAAATGATCAACCGGTATGCCGAAGCGATGCGAAAAGTAGATCCGGATATCCGGATTATCGCCAATACACATCCACGCAACCTGGACTACACGAGTACGCTGATCCGGCAAGCGGGAAAACATATCGATTACATTGACATTCATTATTACTGGAAGTGGGGAAATGCCACCTATGCTAACTGGCAGGCCGAACCGGTGATGCATCAGGGTGGGCGGAACATCCCCTACCGCGAGCAGCGTGCCTTCTACAGAAAACTGGCCGCCTCCCTGGGATACCCAGGTATCGATCTGGTATCGCTTGAATGGAACATCGGCGTCACAGGCAAGGGCAACCGGCAGCCAACCGGTGCGCAAGCCGCTCTGATGGTGGGCGAGCAATTCATCCAGTTCATTCAGTCAGGCATGCCCATGGCCACTTTCTGGACCACCACCTGGCCCAAAAAATCGGACTGGGACAACCGCCTGTTACTGGATGCCTTCAACGAGAACGCCCCCAATAAGGTGTATGATATGTTCGCCCTTTTCCGGGACGTTCTGGGACAAGAAATGGTAAACAGTCGTTCTTCCCGGGAGGGCCTCGTAGTTCTCAGTATCAGCAACCCTGCCAAAGACACGCTTTGGGTGTATTTACTCAACAAAAAAGACGGGAATGAACCAGCCGAAGTGCTGCTGAAGCCGGAAGGTTTCCATTTCAGCAAGACGGAATCGGTTTACTTCAGCGCTTCCGGCACGAAGCCAGGCCGCCTTCGGTTAAAAAAGCTTGAAAGCCGCAGGCAAAGCTCCACCGGAAACCTGCAATTTGAAATACCCGCCTATTCCCTGGTAAAGATCATTCTGACAAAATAAGCATCATGAGAAATACGTTGCCTTTCTTATTCCTTCTCTTCCTGGCATTGCCGCAGGCTCATGCAAAGACTCGAGTTCAGCCCGGGCCCCAGGCTGCCGCCCACCGTTCCTTGCAAGAACAACCGAATATTATTCTGATCATGGCCGATGACCTGGGCTATGGGGATATCGGACGTTACGGGCAACAAATGATCCAAACGCCAAATATCGATGCGCTGGCTCGGAAAGGTATGCGGTTCACCAACTTTTATTCTGGCTCTACTGTTTGTGCTCCTTCCCGGGAAGCTCTGTTAACCGGACAGCACACCGGACATACCTATATCCGGGGGAATTTCAATACAGGCGACCCCGAAGGTGACCTCAGCATCCCGGGAGATAAAAAAACGATCGCCGAATACCTGAAACCAGCCGGTTATGAAACAGCCATTATCGGAAAATGGGGGATCGGTAGTCCCGGAGAAGGTCCGAATACTCAGGGATTTGACTACTCATTTTGTTACCTGGATCAAATCAGCGCCCATAATTATTATCCCGAACACTTATGGGAAAACGAAAAAAAGTTCCCGCTGACCGGGAACCTGAACGGAAAGAAAGAAAACTACAGCCATGACGTGTTCGTTAACCGGACGCTTAGCTACCTCGGCGACCGCAAGGCAGATCAACCCTTTTTCCTGTATCTGCCTTATACCATTCCTCATGGACAACACGTGGTCCCCGAAGATGATCCGTACACCGGTAAAGACTGGCCGCAGAATTTCAAAAATTATGCTGCCATGATCACCCGCCTGGACCGGGATATCGGCCGCATTGTCCGTTTGCTCAACGAGAAGGGGATCTCAAAAAACACGATCCTATTCTTTACCAGCGATAACGGGGCCAACGGTGCATTCTCCAGGTTCTTCCAAAGCAATGGCGATTTCCGGGGCACAAAAAGAGACCTCTATGACGGCGGGATCCGGGTTCCGCTCATTGCCTGCTGGCCCGGAACGATCCACCCCGGCACCAGCCATCATCTGGCCGCTTCCTGGGACCTGCTGCCTACGATCTGCGAAATCGCCGGTGAACCAATTCCGGGAAATACCGACGGCCTGTCGTTCCTTCCTGAATTGACCGGAGGCAAACAAGCCGAACCCGAATTCCTGTATTGGGAATACTACGAATACAACTGGAACTGGGCTAAACCCAAAAACCGCAGACCCCGCAACTGGCTGGAAAGCCGCGCGGTACGATTCGACAACTGGAAAGTGGTCCAACCTTCCATGAAAGGCAAAAAAAACGCTCCCATTGAAGTTTACGACCTGCAAAACGACCCTTCAGAAAGCAATAATGTGGCTTCCAGGCAGCCTGAAATCGTAAAAAGAGCACTTGCTTACATGGATTCCAGCAGCACTCAAAGCCCTTACTATCCCTATCCTGCCAAATTAATGGATTACATCGAGGGCTTGAAAAAAGAAGACGGGGGCTACGGCTGGGACGGTCAGTCAGACGGACACCTGCAACCCACCTTCGCCGTTACCGGGATCCTGAAAAGCCTGGGAATGTCCGATTCCGGTAAAAAAGAACTCGCTGAATATATCCGGACCCATCATCCCCAATACGGAGTAAATAAAGAAGCAGGCGGTAGCGGGGCCGATGTAAGAAGCCTGGTATATATGCAGATGCAAGCCCTGTCCTGGCTGAATGAGGACCACTGGCGAAACGAAAGCAATGGACCGGACGCTGACACCCGGACCAGCAACGGTCTGTCTGATTTCCGGAAGCAAGTGGCCGGTTGGAAAACACAGGCTGGCAATATTGCCCATTATGAAAAACAAGGGTACCCTGTTCTGATGCAGGAAATGATGACACCCCTTTGCCGGGAACTCGCCGGCCTTCCCCAGGACGAGACCCTGCTCCCATACCTGCTGTCCCGCAGAAGGCCCAACGGAAGTTTCAACAATGCCCCCGCCCGGGATGGCGGCGATGGCAATGTTCTTCATACCTATTGGAGCCTATTGGCCTTTCGTCTTTACAAAGACAAGGACCCGCTTCGCGAGCCCACCATCCAATGGTTGCAAGCTTGTCAAAGGGAAAGCGGCGGGTTCACCCATCAACCAAATCCTGTTATAGGCGGCAACGACGATGTAGTTTATACCTGGGCGGCGGTAAAAGCCCTGGCCGGCCTGAACGCTTCCCTCCGGGATAAGTCCGCATGCGTTCAGTACCTGTTATCACTCCGAACCGAAGATGGCGGCTTCGGCAAACAGCCCGGCCACCCTTCCAGTCCGATGGCCACCTATTACGCCGTGGATGCCCTTGCAACCCTAGACGCTCTCGCCCTCCTAACCTCCCCTTCACAAATGGAGGCGCTTTTCCCCCGAAAAAACACTGCCTTTAACCAGGCATCAGCCAGGAATGGGAATGACCTTGAAGCCGGGAACAACAATGAAGCCGCAATCGGGGATGGCAATGACACGAAAACCCTGCAAATCTTCACGGTCCAGTTTCAGGCTCAGGGAAGCGGCAGTCCATCAGAAGCCGTCATGCTGGCCGACAGCCTGAACATTCACCTGTGGGGAGCCAAAAACAGCACTTCAGGATGGGTCCGGGAAGCCCAGCGAATCGCTGACCGGGAAAAAGTGCCCGTAACATTCTTTCATTCCGATGAGTCGTATGGAAAATACCTGGGCATAGAAGGCATGGGCGCTTTCAGCCATGTACTCGATCCAATTTATCCGGCAAACAGCGGATTCTCATACGCTGCTGACAGCATCCCCTGGAAGCAATTCAGCGAGGATTACCTGAAATCTCTCCATAACGTCAATGGAGCCTTGTTGCTGCAAATATCCAATAACGAACCCCTGACCCGGATCATGCTGGATGAGGCCGCCCGGGGAAATAGTCATTCCGCAATCAGCACCATTCATTTCTCACAAAATTTTCTTTTCTTCCTTCCCTGGCTGTACCAATACCGCCACGACCTACCATTTATTGCCCTGCAGGATGCACACGGGCAGGAATCCTGGTGGTGGATCCACGAATTAACAGGATACCGCACCCTTTTCACCGCACCGGAAGCCACCTACCCGGAAATGATCAAAGCCATGAAAGAAAATCGCATGGCAGCCGTCCGCCACGATCAGGTCAGCGGAAACAAAACCCGCATGCTGGGCGGCACCAAAGCCTTCCGGGAAAACGTGATGGCCCATGAAGATCAGTGGAAATGGTGGTCCAGTACAGACAGTGGCGCCCACACTGTAAATTCAGTTCCATGGGCAGCCCTGACAGTTATTCATCCAGCAGATAG